>CAZPYZ010000077.1:0-11789 GCA_964590215.1 uncultured Dehalococcoidia bacterium
TGACCAGGTCCAAGGTCCAAGGTCCAGGGTCCAAGGTGAGTGTCTTTCTCGTTGGACGTTGGACGTTGGATTCGGCTTGACGCCGAGGAGGTGACACGTGGGTGAGATAACCCCACGGTACGTGATCGGGTCAATCGGCCCCGTCAGCCGGGAGCACGCGCAGGAGCGGCAGGAGAACCCCAATCCCAACCTGCGCTCGGAGCGGTTGCTGCCACCGGACATCGTGCAGCACTACGCGGGGATCGGGATAAAGGACTACACCCCCGAGGGGGTGGAGGACGGCATCTCCCGGTATTGGGACTGCGTGGACCAGCTAATGCAGCACAAGCTGAACCGCATCGGGTGGGGCGGGCTTCCCATCTCGGCCCAGTTGGGACGTGAGCGGTGTCTCAAGCTCATCGAGGAGACCGAGAAGCGAACGGGACTGCCAGCCGGGAATGACTTCGAGGCCGTGGTCGCAGCCTGGAGGCACCTGGGCATCGGACGCATCGCGGTGGCCAGCCGCTGGGCGGCTCAGTTGAACGACGCCGTGGTGAAGTACTTCAAGGATGCGGACATCGAGGTGCTCACCATCACCACGGCCGGCCAGTGGGCCGGTGAGGCCTTCTCTATGTCCCTCGATACCGGGATCAGGCTGGTCTTTCAGTTGAGCGGACAGGCGATGAAGCAAGCGCCGGAAGCCGAGGGACTGTTCTTGCCGGGGGGCACCTGGCGCAGCCTGGGCTGCATGCCTCACCTGGAGGAGGACTACGGTGTGCCGGTGATCAGCAATGGGACAGCCCAGGTCTGGCGGCTCATCCACGAGGGGATCGCGCCGCCAGTGCAGGGTTGGGGGAGATTGCTCGAAACGCCGTAAAGTCCAAAGTCCAGGGTCCAAGGTCCAAGGAACGTGGTCGCGCCTTTGGACCTTGGACTTTGGACTCAGGACCGGAACTGGAGGTGTGTCATGGCTGACCAAGATGTAGTGATGTTGCTATCGGGCGACTTATATATCCAGCGCCCGGAGCCAGAGTCGATCTTCGAGTACACGGCGAAGGAGCTTCGGGAGGCCGACCTCTTTTTCGGCAACCTGGAGGCGGCGGTCACAGACCGAGGCAAGCCCACGGAAGCGAAGCCCGTGGCGCAGTTCAAGTCCGAAGAGCGAATGTTCCCAGCTTACGTCCACGCAGGGCTGGATGCGTGCGGACTGGCAAACAACCACAGCATGAACTACGGGCCGGAAGGGTTGTTGAGGACCGTCGAACTGCTGGACGGGGCCGGAATCGCGCACGCGGGCGGTGGCAAGGACTACGACGAGGCGCACCGGCCCGGGGTTCTAGAACGGAAGGGGAACCGGATCGCTTTCCTCTCCTATTCGTCCGTGTTTGTGCCACCCTTCGCCGCCACCAGGGACCGCGGCGGCATCGCCACCGTCTCGGTAGGGACCGCCTACCAGCCGCAGCCCCGGGTGGTGGAGGTGCCGGGCTCCCCGCCCATCATCCGCACGTTCCCTGACCCGGAGGATGCGGCCGCGATGGTGGCAGATATCGGTAAGGCGAAACGGAACGCGGATTTGGTCGTGATCTCCTGGCACTGGGGATTGTCGCCGGCCACGGGCGGCGCCGGAGACATGGTCCCGTACCAGCTGGAGATGGCCCACGCAGCGGTCGACGCCGGGGCAGACCTTGTGATCGGGCACCACCCCCACATGCTCCATCCCATAGAGGTCTACAAGGGGAAGGCGATCTTCTACTCGCTTGGGAACTTCGCTTTCGACCTTTTCTACGGCCGCAAGCAGACCACGGCGCTGGCTCGCTGTGTCATCCGCGATGGGGCAATCCAGGAGGTGGGCTACATCCCTGCATTCATCAACGAGACGGCGCAACCGATGCTGGTCGATACCGAGAAGGGGGCCAGCATCGTGGGCCATGTGGAGAACATTTCCCAGAAGTTTGGGACGAAGTTTGAGGTGAGGGAGCACGAGGTGGTGCTGGATACCACCGGGGACCCGGCGAAGGCGCACTAGTCAGGAGGTAATCACGTGAAACTTCGACTAACCTCTGGCGCCGTGGTGTTGGCCGGAGTGAGCATTGTCCTGATGGCATGCGGGGCGCCCGCGGGGCCGGTGACCGAGCCGGGTATCGTGCGTGAGGAAATGGGCCCTCCCCAGCACGGTGGGACCTTCCATCTCTCGGTTCTTACCCAACCCACGTCGTTGCACCCCTTTTCCGACACCAACCTCCCAACCAACATCACCACCGCGGCCATTTACGAGCCGCTGGTCCGCTATGACTTCACGGGGGATTTCCGGGAGGAGTACAAGCTGACGCCACTCCTGGCTGAACGCTGGGATCGGACCGACCCTACTACCTACCTTTTCCATCTGCGCAAGGGGGTGAAGTTCCATCCTTCGACAAGCTCCGCACAGGCTAGCAGCGAGATGACGGCCCAGGACGTGGCGTGGAGCCTGGAGTACCTACGAGATCCGGCGAACAAGTTCCGGCGGGCGGCAGAGCTGGTGGAGGTGGACCGGATCGAGGCCGTGGACCCCGCCACCGTTCGCGTCACTAGCAAGGCGCCTTCGGCAACTTTCTTGAGCGGCTTCACCCCTTACACCTTCATCTTCCCGAAGGCCGCGTATGACAGGGGTGTGGACTTCGAGAAAGAGGCCATCGGCACGGGACCTTTCAAAGTCGTGTCATGGAACCGGCAGGCGGGGGCCACGCTGGCGAAGCACGACGGCTACTGGGCCCAGGGGAAACCGTACCTGGACAGGGTCCAGCTGTTCTACAACTTCGACGCGGCAGGGGCCATGGCCGCGTTTTCGGCCGGCAAGAACGATGTGGTGAAGGTGTCCGACAAGGTCCAGTTCGAGGCGATCAAGGCGGCCAACCCGCAGGCCCGGGGCGAGAGCTTCCCCCAGAACATCTCCGATCATCTGCTGCCCAAGATCGAAGGGACGCCCTTCGCCGATCTGCGGGTCCGGAAGGCGATGCACCTTGCCTTGGACCGCCAGGAGATGGTAGACACACTCACCTTCGGGTTGGGCAACGCCAATCCCCCTGGGATGAACGGCGCGCGCAAGGGTGGTTGGGCGATCTCACAGGAGGAGCTGCTGAAGCTGCCGGGATACCGGCAACCCAAGGAGAGCGACATCGCCGAGGCGAGGCGGCTGCTGGCCGAAGCCGGGCATGGTGGAGGCCTGAGGGCAGCCTTCGCCTATAATTCGGGCTTCACCCGCTTCCCTGGCGAGGCACAAGTGGTGTCCGCCCAACTGGCCAAGGCCGGGATCCAGCTCACCCTGGATCCTAAGGAGACGGCGGTCGCCCGAAAGATGGAACAGGATGGGGACTACACTATGACTTTTGCCCAGTTCGACTATGACCCTGAACCTGACTGGTCGAACTGGCTGCACTCGAAGGGAGGGCTGGCCAAGTCGGGAATCAAGGATGCGGAGCTGGACCGGCTTATCGACGAGCAATACCGGGAGCTGGATGAGACGAAGCGCAAGAAGATGTGGACGGACATCCAGCGCCTGCTGCTGGACAAGCTCTACGTGATCCCCTTGGTGACCCAGGTGGGCTTCATCGCCTACCAGCCCTATGTCCACGGCTGGGGCGACAACCGTGCTGGCCAGGCTGTTAACCACACGTGGGACAACACCTGGCTGGAGGTTGGGAAGCTACCGCTGGGGCGGTAGACAGGCTCGGGTCTTGATTCTGTAGTCCTGAGTCCCCCGCGGCCCCTGACTAGAGACCCGAGACGAGACACGAGCGACTACAGGCAAAGGAGGGTGTCATGACAACCAAAGTTGAGCCGAGGTACAAATGGGGACGAATCTACCCGAGAGGCGCCGGTGGCGATGGAGGGCCGCGCCGGCAAAGACTGGTGCCGGAGGACGTGGTCACGGTCGGGGTCGGTCTTGGGCTCCCCGAGTACACCAAGGAGGGCGTCGAGGAGGCGATCCAGCGCTACTGGACCTGCATCGACGATCTGGTCAAGCAGGGAGCGAACAGCGTCGAACTGGAGGGTCTGCCCATCTCTGCCCAGTTGGGCCGCAAGCGCTGCCTGGATCTCATCGAACAGACCGAGAGGAAGACCGGGGTACGGGCGGACACCGCCGGGGAGGCCGTGGCCGCGGGCATACACCACCTCGGGGTACGGAGCATCACCATCGGCAGCCGGTGGGCCACGGAGCTGAATGACGCCCTTGCCCGGTACATGGAGGCTGCCGGCATCAGGGTGCTGCATTGCACCAGCGCCGGCCAGTGGGCGGCACAGGCGTCCGCCATGACCATCGAGGAAGGGATCAAGCTCTCCGTGCAGCTGGGCCGAGAGGCGGTTCGCAAGGCGCCCGAGGCTGAAGGAATACTGCTCCCCGGCGGAGCGTGGATGAGCCTGCCTGCGGTGCCCATCCTGGAGGAAGAGTTCGGCAAGCCGGTGTTCACCAATGAGGTTTGCCGCACCTGGAGGTTGATCCATGCGGGGGTCGCCCCGCCAGTCAAGGGATGGGGGAGACTGCTCGAAACGCCATAACGAGTCCAAGGTCCAAGGTCCAAGGTCCAAGGTCCAAGGTGCAACTGGCGGGACCTTGGATGGGAAAGAGGTTTTCCCGTTCTAGCTTGAAGTTTAAGCTCGCTTGAGGTGAATCCGAAACCTAACCAATTCCGCGTTCTCAGTTTCGAGTTGGACGTGAGACCGGGAACCAGAAACTAGGAACCACAAACTAATTTAGAAACTGAGGCTGCCATGCGGTACGCACTGGAGGGAATCAGGGTCGTCGATATGTCCCAGATGCTGGCGGGGCCGGGGACGGCCATGTACCTGGCGGACCAGGGGGCGGAAGTGATAAAGGTCGAGCCGCCCGACGTCGGGGACAGCTCCCGGGCGACGAGCAACGATGCGCTGCTGGGCAACAACAGCCGCGGCTTCATGGTGTTGAACCGGAACAAGCGGGGCATCACCCTGGACATCCGCAAGCCCGAGGGGAAGGAAGTCCTGCTCAAGCTGCTGAAGGACACGGACGTCCTGATCACCAACCTGCGGGATAAGTCGGCGGCCAGGCTGGGGCTGGACTACGTGACGCTGCACAAGGCCTTCCCACGCCTCGTTTTCGCCTCCATCACGGCCTACGGGGCCCGAGGCCCCTACGCCGAGAAGGGCGGGTACGACCGGATGACCCAAGGCCTCTCGGGGGCCATGTCCCGCAAATGGCCCGACGGTACGCCACTGACGACGGGGGTCTGGATATCGGACGCGTCGATCCCGATGCTACTCAGCTATGGCATCATGCTGGCCCTCTGGGCACGAGAGAAGACGGGCGTGGGACAGCAGGTAGAGACCTCGCTGCTCCAGGCGGCCATTGCCATGCAGTCGACGTTTTTGGTGAAGGTGGAGAAGGCGGAGCAACCCCTCAATGAGTTCGAGTCAGCGACCTACGGCATCTACAAGTGCTCCGATGAGGTCTACATCAACGTAGGCGCCTTGCAGGCCAGCCAGTTCGTCCGGCTCTGCCGGCTGCTGGACCTAAACCACCTCGCGGAGGACCCCCGGGCCAACGACCCGGCGCGGCGGGCGGAGTTCCGTAACGATGTCTACCCGGTAATCGAAGCGCTTTTCGCCACCAAGCCCGCAAAGGAGTGGCTAGCCTTGCTGGATGAGGCCGACATCCCCGCTGCGCCGATCCTGGACCGGGCTCAGGTCTTCGAGGAGCCCCAGGTGGTGGAGAACGAGATGATGGTGCGGGTCAGGCACCCGAAGGCAGGGCCGGTGCAGATGTTTTCCCCTCCCGTCCGGCTCTCGGACATGCCCGCAGGGGTGCGCGCGCCGGCGCCCCTGCTGGGGCAGCATACCGACGAAGTGCTGCGGGAGCTGGGTTACGGGAGCGAAGAGATCGAGGTGCTAAGAGCCGCGGCGGCGGTTTAGGGCTGCCGCAGTTATGACGCAGCCCCCTTCTGGACCCGAGACCGAGGCGCGGGCGCGTGGCGCCGTCTTGAACATGGTCAGCGGGTTCATGTATACCCAGGCGATCCGCTCGGCGGTGGACCTCGGCATTGCGGACCTGGTTGCGGGTGGGCCGAAACCCGTGAATGACCTCGCCGCGGCGACCAAGGCCCACGAGCCATCGCTG
This sequence comes from uncultured Dehalococcoidia bacterium, assembly GCA_964590215.1. Lineage (GTDB taxonomy): Bacteria > Chloroflexota > Dehalococcoidia > SHYD01 > SHYD01 > CAZPYZ01. The sequence continues at coordinate 6,110 of CAZPYZ010000077.1, forward strand.
GCCCGGCTGCTGCGTGCGCTGGCGGCGTTTGGCGTGCTCACCGAGGAGGAGCCAGGACGATTTGGGCCGACGCCGCGCTCCGACCTGTTACGGCGCGATCACCCGCGCTCGCTGCGCCCGGCCGCTCTCTATTTTGGCAAGCCGTGGATTCAGGACCCGTGGCGCGACCTGACGTACGCGGTCCAGACCGGCCGCTCGGCATTCGAGCACGTTCATGGTGCGGACTATTGGCAATACCTCGCGGACCATCAGGACGAAGCGGCAGTTTTCAACGAATTGCTCGCGCTGTTGCGACCCCAGCGTCACGCCGCCGTCGTGGAGGCCTATGAGTTCGCGGACATGCGCACCCTGGTTGACATCGGTGGCGGTTACGGGCAGTTGCTCGTCGCCGTCTTGAAGGCCCACCCGGAGATGCGGGGCGTGCTGTTCGATCTCCCTTCGGTGGTGACAGGGGCGAGGGCGACCCTTGAGGAAGGCGGCGTGGCCGGCCGCTGCGAAGTCGTCGGAGGGGATATGTTTGCGGCCGTGCCAGCAGGCGGCGACGCGTACGTCCTGTCCAATGTCATCCATGATTGGGGTGACGAGGCGTCCGCCGCGATCCTCGCGAGTTGTCACCGGGCGATGAACGGACGCGGGATATTGTTACTGGTGGAGCAACTGGCTGTTCCGGGCCAGATGCAGCCCTCTGTTGCGGCGGCGGACCTGCACATGATGGCTATGTTCACGGACGCCCGCCAGCGGAGCGAGGCCGAGTTCCAGGCGCTGCTACAGGGGACGGCGTTCCGCCTGACGCGAATCATCCCGACCAAGAGCGACGCCAGCATCGTTGAGGCGACGCCTTTGTAACGGCAAAAACGCAGCAGATGCGGCTCGCGAGACCGCCGTCTCAGAGGCAGTTACCGTGCTCTGAGACCGGATTTGCGTGCAAGACCTGTTGTGCGTTGCCAATGCGGCCAGCTTTGTCCTACGCTGGGTTGGCAGGGGTCACCGGAGGGGGCAGCAAATGACCGTTCTTGACGAAGCGACAAGGGCCTTGCGCGAGCTGGAACCGGAGCTCGCCGAACCTACTCAAGCGGGCGAGAGGGCGATGCTGCTGCACGACCGGATTGAAGAGGTGCGAAAGCTGCTCGCCAAGGGACCCGTCCGGTGGATCGGGACCGCAAAGGCGAAGCGGTTGCTGGGGGCCACCGTGCCGAATGCGGTTCCGACCTGGATCCGGCTTGGGCTGCTGCGAAGCCGTTCGCTCCCGGACGGGCGGATCCAGGTACGGCTCGACGACGTGCTCTGGCGCCGGCAGGAGAACGAGGGATTATCGGCCATCGGCGGCGAGGAGCTCACCGAGGAAGAGCTGGAGGAGATGCACCAGGCCAGGCCAGGAAAGGACCCCTGGGAGCGGGAGCAGGCTAGCCACACGCAGTGACCCCGCCAGCGGAACTGCCGGTCGCGGTGCTGGACTCGAGCGTGCTTGTTCCCGTATGGTCCCGTCTCATACTCCAGCGTTTGGCCGGGCGCGCGATTCCTCCGTATGCACCCGTTTGGTCCGAATGGATCATCGCCGAGACCTGGCGGACCCTCGCGCTGCTATGGGTGACCCGGAGGCGTCCTCAGGCGTCGCTTGATGCACCAGGCCTGACTCGTCAGGCGAACCAGATGCTCCGTTACCTACTTCCGGTGATGCGGTTCGTCTCGCTGCGGGACTACGCCGGTCTTGAACCATGGCATGAGCTAACCGACCCGGACGACGCGCCGGTGTGGCAAACGGCGGTTCTCGCAAAGGCAAACTACGTCGTCAGCCACAACACCAGGCACTTCCCGCCCCTTCGGCACGGCCGCCATGCCTACGGCGGCATCGACTACCTCACTGCGATCGAGTTCATCGAGGACGTGCTCAATGAGAACGCCGAGACGGTATATCTGCGACCGCTGCCCTTGGGAGCAGCCATCCGCAGCGGCCGCTCGGTCTGAGACTTACCGAGCGCGGAGCCGCGGGTCCCAGATATCCCGCAACGCGTCCCCCAGGAGGTTCCAGCCCAGCACCGCGAGCATGATGGCAACCCCCGGGAAAATGGCCATCCAGGGGGCAGCCAGCATGTAGGTCCGGTGGGGGCCGCTGAGCATGCCTCCCCAGGAGGGGTTGGGTGGCGGCACGCCGACTCCCAGGAAGCTAAGAGACGCTTCCGCGAGGATGGCGCCGCCCAGCTCTGTGGCGGCGAGGATGATGAGGGGGGCGGTGACATTGGGGAAGATGTGCCTCCACATCGTCCTGTTATCGGTGCAGCCGATGGCTTTCGCCGCCTCTGCGTACATGTTCCGCTTCTCCGAGAGCACGCTGCCCCGGATCACGCGGTTGTTCCTGGGAATCTGGGAAATGCCGATGGCCATGATCACGTTGGTGACACCTGCCCCCAGCGCGGCCAGGATGGCCAGGGCCAGCACGAGCCCGGGCAGGGCGTCCAGGGCGTCCATGATCCGCTGTAGGAACATGTCGAGCCGGCCCTCGAAATAGGCCGACACCATCCCCAGGAAGGCGCCGATGACCATGGCCATGGCAATGGAGCTGATCCCGACGAAGAGGCTGATGCGCGAGCCGTAAATGATGCGGCTCAACATATCGCGCCCGAAGTTGTCGGTCCCCAGAGGGAACTCTGCGCTAGGGGGCTTCATCACGGCCCGGCCGTACATCTGCAGGGGATCGTGGGGGGCGAGAATGTCGGCGAAGAGCGCGAGCAAGACCATGATCAGGATGATGACCAAAGAGATAGCGCCCAGGGGTTTTCGCTTCGCGAGGACAGCCATGCGGACGAGGAGAGTAGGCCGGGGTTTCAGCCCCGCTTGAAGGGCTTCTAATGGGACGGCGCCTGCAGCTTGTGTCATGGGTTCCTCAGCCTAGCACCTGCCTCTGGCAGGGAAAGTCCCTTCCACGGGAAGGGGGAATAGAGACGGCCGTCGCAAGGGAGGGCGGTCCTACCTGTACCGGATTCTCGGATCGAACCATGCGTAGGAGATATCCGTTATCAGGTTCATGACAATGACGATGAGGGCGATGACCAGGATGCAGCCTTGGATCTGGGGGTAGTCCCGCTGGTAGATGGACTGGATGGTAAGGCTGCCCAGCCCGGGGAGGCCGAACACCGACTCAATCACCACGGAGCCGCCCAAGAGATTTCCCAGTTGCCCGCCGATGATCGTGGCCACGGGGATCATCGCATTCTTGAGGGCGTGGCGGAAAACTACGGCCCGCGTCCGCAGACCCTTGGCCCACGCGGTGCGCACGTAGTCCTGGCGTAAGACCTCCAGCATGCTGGAACGGGTCATGCGCATGCTGACCCCTATGAGCCGGGTGCCCGTCGCGATCCAGGGAAACAAGAACTGCTGCATGTTTGCCCCAGGGTTGTCGAAGAAGCTGACATAGCCGAGGGAGGGCATGTAGCGGAACCAGATGGCCGGCAGCACCACCAGCAGGGTGCCGATCCAGAAGTTGGGAGCGGAAACCAGGAGGACGCTGCCAACTCGGGGGGCGTAGTCCTCCACCCTGTCCTGGCGCATGGCGGACAGCACGCCTAGCGGGATGGCGATGATGACGCCGATGAGAATAGAACCTATGGCGACCTCCAGGGTGACCGGCATCCGGTTCAGGATCGCCTGCGTCACCGGCTCCTTGGTCCAGAAGGAGGTGCCCAAATCGCCCCGGCTGACAAAGGCCCAGAGCCAGTCAAGGTATTGGATGTGCCAGGGCCGGTCGAGGCCTAGCTCATGGCGGAGGGATTCGTACAGCTCGATGTTGCTCTGTACGTCCTCACCCCCAAGGACCATCAACAGGGCCGCGTCGCCGGGAATAAAGCGCATGATGCCGAAGATGATCAGGGAGACCAGGAGAGCGGTCGGAATGGACCAGAAGATGCGGCGCAGGATGTACTCACGCATAGTTGGGTTATTGTACCAGGGACATAAGCGGGCGAATAGAGGCCGCCTCATCGAAATGGTGCACAGCTTCGATGATGGCCATCCGACGCTCCTCGGGCACAGAGCCGGCGGAGAACCGGTGGAACTTGGCTTCGACCTGTTTGATGGTCATAGGGTTACGGGGATGCCCAGGATGGTAGGGGACTTCCTCGAAGATGTCGGTACGGCTCCGGGTCCGGACCCGAACTGAGGCGGGGAAACCGCCCGGCAGGTACTTATTCAAGCCCGCGTCGACCGCTATCACCATCCGGTCGATGAGGGTTCTGACCGCGGGGTCGAACCAGCGGCCATCCTGGAACTGCCGCAGGGTCAGCTCGCCGTCCAAGAGGGCGACGGCGACCAGGAAGGGGAAGCTGTGGTCCGCGGACTCCCTGGTCGTCGGGTGGCGGCGCTCGGTGTCGGCGACCTGGCCCCGGACGAAGGGGATGTCCGCCATGTGGACCTCGATACGCTCGATCTCACCCAGGGGATCCTTGAGCTGCTCTCGCACCCGTAGCGCCGCGGTCAAGGCGCATTGGGCTGTCCCGATGGCCGGATGAGCCTTGAGGCCGACGTACGGGGTCCGCCACTCGCCCTCTGGCGCAGGCGCCTTCGCCTGCGGGTCCAGTCCCATCAGCATCCTGAGGTCGGCCCCCCTAAACACGGCCTCGCTCCATTCTTCCAGCGCCGTAGGGGGGCCGGTAACGCCTTCGGCTGCCAGCAGGGTGGCGGTCACCGCGTGGCGCCCCACCATGGGGTTGGCCAGCGACTTGGCTGCGGAGAGCTGGCCCCGGCGCACGATGCTCAGCGTGTTCGAGTGAGCCACACTGAGGGTGATGGCGTTGGCCAGCTGCTCCAGGGGCAAGTGCAGCAGCGTTCCCGCGATGGCCGCGGCGACCAGGCTCGAGTGCGTGCTACCGTCCCAGGGGCGGGCTGAGGAGGGGGATCGCAGATACAGCTCGTACCCCAGCACGACGGCACCCAGGACCTCACGACCCGAGGAGCCCTGCCGTTCCCCCATGGCCAGGGCCACTGAGATGTTATCGCTTGGGTGTCCGGCGCCACCCCACTCCTGGGCGGAGTCATTCAGGTCCAGGTGGCGGACCAGCATGCCATTGGCCAGGACCGCGTTGGCCGCAGAGGTCCGCTGCGGCAGGCCGATGACGGTGCATTCCGGTGTACCACCCATGGCCGCCACGGCTCGCAATACCCCCTGGGGCGCGCCCTCCTGCAACGCCCCAAAGGCGCATCCCAGCGAATCCAGGACATGGAGCTTTGCCTTCTCCAGGACGGAGGCGGGAATGGAAGCCGGATCGAAGTCCAGGACCCATTGGGCAACCTGTTCGGCAAGAGTGGTCATGGTGAGGACCCGCGATCGCCTGTCTCTACACAACTGTCATTCTGAGCTTCGGCAGGCGGCGGACCGCCGCCAGATACCGGGAATGACACCAGCCCGTCATTGCGAGGAGCGGTGGGGAGGACCATGCCGGGGAGGGCGACCCTTCGGCTCTGCTCAGGGCAGGCTCCACAACCTGGGGTGGGTGGAAGCAGTGGGAATAGCCCGCCACCCCATCGCCCAGGTTGCTTCGGCCGCGAACCTTGGTGGCGGTGAGAGGTCGCGGCCGGCCTCCCATGAAAACGCCCCCCGGCCCCCCTTCGAGATGCTTCGGTCCGCCCTCCCGACCCACCCACTGCCCCTGCTCCCTCCCACGAAAATGGGGTTGGAGCCAGCGAGATT
>CAZPYZ010000078.1:0-11589 GCA_964590215.1 uncultured Dehalococcoidia bacterium
AGGCGGGGGACAAGCCCCCGCGCTACGAAAGAATCACAAGCTCTCAGCATGACAGGGGGGGCGCTTTCATCCTTGGAGCATGGCCGAGGGCCCAGAGCATGCCTCGCAATGACGGTACATCGCAGCTCGTGCCTGATGTCATTGAAAGGAGCGAGGGGGACGGCGACAGGAGGCGGGAGCGAAGGAAGAACCTCCTCGACGATGGTGGGTACAAACGGGTGGGATCTGTCATTCTGACGAGCGGGGGGACGCGATGGGAGCGGGGGCGAAGGAAGAATCTCCTCAACGATGCTGGGTACAAACCCTTCTGTCGCGGAGATTCTTCGGTCCGCCCTCCTCGCCCGGCATCCACCCCTGCTCCCTCAGAATGACAGATCCTCCTCGTTCTCTTGCTGCCGCCCATCCCTCTCCTACCGATCCTTCGGAACCTTGTTCAGGTCGAGCTTCAAGATCGCCCAATTGCGCGGGTAGGACTGGCCGGCTGCGTTGAACACGTAGTCCTTCACCCAGGGTTGCCACGCCGCGAAGGCGATGGGGGAGGCGGTGGAGACGGCGTAGACCCTGTCCAACAAGAGCCGTTGAAAGTCGATAAAGATACGCTTGCCGGTTTCGTCATCCACCGTGGTATCCAGCTGGTCCAGCAGCCGGTCCAGGTCCGGATCCTTGATCTGCCCCCCGTTGAGGCCGCCCTTGGAGTGGAAGGCGGCGCGCCAGTCCGCCAGCGGCTCGAACTTCCCGATGGTGTTTAAGATGGCGTCGAAGTTGCCCTCTTTCTGGTCGCGGGTGAAGGCGCCCCGCTCCAGCGGCTTCAACTCGGCCTGGATCCCTGCCGCCCGGAGCTGCTCGGAGACGACCTCGCTCCACCGTGGCGTCCGGCTGTGGGTCTGGTTGTACTTCAGCTCGAACTTCAACCCCTGCGGGTAGCCGGCCTCGGCCAGCAGCCGCTTCGCCTCGGCGATGTCTTGTTCCTTCGGCTGGCGGTAGCCGGGCAGCTTCGCCAGCTCCTCCTGGGGGATGACCCAGCCGGTGCGCGCCCCGTTCATCGCCGGGGGGTTCAGTACGCCCTTCCCTTGCATGATGATGCCCATGAGGCCCTGGCGGTCCACCGTCAGGTGGATGGCCCTGCGGACGCGGACGTCGTTGAAGGGCCGGCGGTCCACCCGCATATACAAGGCGTCCTCGTTGTCCGACACGTACTCGCCGTACTGGATATTGGGCGCGATGGCCTTGGCCGTGTCCAGTTGGGGGATGTCCTGGAGCTGGAGGATATCGTTCTGGCCGGTGGCGAAAGCCGCCAGTAGCGCGGAGTTGTCCAGCGGCCAGGTCACCTTGATGCGGTCGATGTACGGGCTGCCGCTCATCCAATGCTGCTCGTTCTTGACGTAGGTTGCACCGGTGGCCCGGCTGTAGCTCTCCAGCTTGAAGGGCCCGCTGGCGATGGCAACTTCCTCATACTTGCGGCCGCTTTCCCCCACGTGCTTGGCGTAGATCGACACTGACGGCTCGGCTAGCTCCCGCAGCAGCCCCGGCGCGATGCCCCTGGTGGTCATCCGTACCGTCTTTTGATCTATCTGCTCGATCTTGTCGACGGAGTCCAATTGGGACCGCCGGATGAAGTTGTTCTTCGGGTCGCGCAGGTACTCGTAGCTAAAGAGCACGTCGGCGGCGGTGACCGGCTGGCCGTCGTGCCAGACGGCGTTCGGCCGGATTTTGAATACATAGGTCGTGTCGTCGGTCCGCTGCCACGACTCTGCCAGCCAAGGGACCACCTTGAAATCGGCCCTAAAGTCCTTGCCCGGCTGGTAATCGAAGTTCACCAAGGGCTCGTAGATGGGCCCAAAGGTGACGCCCGCGGCCCCACCCATCTCGGCATACCAGTTGAGGTGCTGCGCCCCGCCTCGGGCGCCGAACACGAAGGTGCCGCCTCTGGTCACCTGCTCCGCGGCGGGCGGAGGCTCCGGCGCCGGCGTTGGGGCGGAGCATGCGAGGGCAACGGCCGCGAGAATCATCACGCCCGCCTTCTCGACGAGCAGTCGTAAAACGTTGCGACGCCGGCCTCTGTCTGACTTCCTCATTGCCTGATTGCCTCACACCTTCTCGGGGTATCCGAGTGTATTGAGGCAGTATAGGTGAGGGTGTTACTATCGGGCAACCGGGACCAGTTGTTAGACAGGTGTGTGTGATTTGAGCTACGGCGGGCGCCGGACACTGGTTGATCGGGTCTTTTGACCGATCAGCTGTCCGCTCATAGCCTGTCAGTGCTCGCGGTTAGCCTATCAGCAGCGGTCGTTGTTGGAATTTATTCTGCAAAAATGCTTATCGCAGAAACTATTGGTCGAATCGGGCCTTGCGCGGTGGCGCGGGCAGATGGTGCGGTTTGGCATCAGGGGCAGTATAGCACATTTGTGCTGAGTCAAGGCGTGGGACCAGATCTGAGAAAGGTGTACGCGATGGTGGGGCTGGCAAGCCGCGGAGCATCCAAGGGCGGGTGGGCGGGCCCACCATTCGGGCGAGGCATGGAAGGCCTTTAAGCTCCATATGAAAGTCATGGTGGTCATGCCCGCGCCCAAGGGAGTCATGGAGCCCGAGATCGAAGACCGGGTGACGAAAACCCTCCTCTCCTACGGCTCCTCGGAGATCGAGATCACCATTGGCTTTCCCACCGAGCACACGGGGCATGTCCCCAGGGGTGGCGGGGGCGGGGCCTTCGGGACGGCGCGGAACCACATCGCGGTGGCCGAGCGCATGGTCCAAGGGGAGGGGGAGGGGATGGACGCGTGCATCCCGTACGGGATGTCGGACTATGGCGCAGAGCTGGCCCGGACCCGCTGCAGCATTCCCATCATTGGGCAGTCCCGCGCGGCCTACACCATGGCGTCGTTGATGGTCGATCGCTGGGGTGTCCTCACCTATCAGTCAGGAGGCCACAGTGGTACCCGGCGCCAGTTGCGGGAGTACGGGTTCGATCACGCCGTCTCCGGCCTGGGCGCCGTAGAGATGGCGAGTCGCGAAATGTGGAACCGATCGCCTCTCCTGCTGGAGCGGTTCGCTGCCGAAGGACAACGGCTGGCGAAGGAAGGCGCCGAGCTCATCGTGTGCCATGGGATGTCCATGTCGCCCATCGAATACAGCGCTGCTGAGCTGACCGGCGCTGCCGGCGTTCCCGTCCTGGAGGGCATGGGTTGCGCCGTCGCTCTGGCCCAGGCCTGGCACCGGACGAGGACGCCGTACAGCCGGATCCGGTATCCGAGCCGGTAGGCTGTTACGGTCGAAGTAACGGCCAATACCCCAGAGGAGTCAGGGTTTCCCTGCCCGCCCAATCCCCTGCTATGCTTCAGGCGGAGGATTAGTCATGCCCTTGTCCGAAGACTTCCTGAACGAGTTATTCGACATGGAGCGGACTGTTGCCTCATCGAAACTCCTGGCGCTGTCCAGCCTCTCCGACGGCGAGGTCGGGGCGTTCACCCGGTCCTGGGCAGGGGCGTCGGAAGCGGCAAGGAGTAAGCTTATCGATCGCCTGACGGAGATCGCGGAAGACAACGCAGAGCCAGACTTCACATCGATTTTCCGGCTGGCGCTCGAAGACGCGGCGCCCGATATCCGAGCGAGCGCGATCGACGCTCTTTGGGAATGCCGGGAGCGCTGGCTGCTGAACCGCCTGGCCGCGATGTCCAAAGAAGACCTGGCTGCGGAGGTGCGGGCTGCCGCCGCGGGCGCCCTGGGCAAGTTCGTTCTCCTGGGCGCTCTGGAAGAGCTGCGTCCCTCGCTCATCGAGCAAGTGGAGGGCGTCCTGCGGCAGATCATCGAGAACCGGGCTGAGGTCGTCGGGGTGCGGAGGCGGGCCATTGAGGCCTTGGCGCCCAGCGCCGACCCCGGCGTCAACGACGTCATCCGGGACGCCTACTACAGCGATGAGCGAGAGCTGAAACTGTCAGCGTTGTTTGCCATGGGGCAGCACTGCGACGAGGGTTGGTTACCAGTGCTGCTATCAGAGCTGAAGAACACCGACGCCGCCATGCGCTTCGAGGCGGCCCGCGCGTGCGGAGAGCTGGAAGACGAGCGGGCCGTGACCAGCCTGGTGCCGCTGTTGCAGGAGCCGGACGCGGAGGTCCAGGAGGCCGCGATCGAGGCCCTGGGCCGCATCGGCGGTGCTGAAGCCAAGGTGGCCTTGAAGCGCTGCGTCGCGGGCTCCGACTCACGGGCGCGCGAGGCCGCCCGGGCCGCCCTGGAAGAGCTGTCCATCAACGAAAACCCGCTGAACTTTGGGTGAGTCGTGCCGCGGCCGGCCCGCCTCAGCCCTCGTGCCTCGTACCTGGTATACTGAAGCTCGCGATTATGGCGAGCGGAGGATAGCACCACGAGGAAACCGATAGATCCGAGGTGGCTGCGGAACAGCTTCATCTACCTGCTGGTCCTGGTAGCTGTAGTCGCTGTCTTCTTCACCCTCTTTCCCCCGTCCCAACCCGGTCAGAGCGTTGACCTCAGTCAGGTCCTGAGCATGGCGCGCCAGGGGCAGATCCAGAAGATAGAGGTCCAGGCCGAGACCCTGGTCATCCAGAAGAGCGATGGGACCAAGGTCCGGTCTCGTAAGGAACCCAGCGCCAACATCCTGGACCTACTGCAGAAGGGCGGGGTCGACGTCACCCACTCGGACATTTCCATCGACGTGAAGGAGCCCAGCCAGTTCGGCAACATCTTCGGGCTCCTGATCAATTTCCTGCCCCTCATCTTCTTCGGGGCCGTACTGATCTTCATGATGCGGCAGGCCCAGGGGACCAACAACCAGGCGCTGAGCTTCGGCAAGAGCCGCGCCCGCATGTTCACCGGCAACCGACCCACGGTTACCTTCCAGGACGTGGCGGGAGTCGAGGAGGCGAAGGAAGAGCTGCAGGAAGTGGTGGAGTTCCTGAAATACCCGGAGAAGTTCTCCGCCCTGGGCGCCCGGATCCCGCGCGGGGTGCTGCTGGTCGGCCCTCCCGGCACCGGCAAGACGCTGCTGAGCCGGGCCGTGGCCGGCGAGGCCGGGGTACCCTTCTTCTCCATCAGCGGCAGCGAGTTCGTCGAGATGTTCGTGGGGGTCGGCGCGTCTCGGGTACGTGACCTGTTCGAACAGGCCAAGCGCAACTCGCCTTGCATCGTTTTCGTGGACGAGATCGACGCCGTCGGACGCCAGCGGGGAACGGGCCTGGGCGGTAGCCATGACGAGCGGGAGCAGACCCTGAACCAGATCCTGGTGGAGATGGATGGGTTCGACACCAACACCAACGTCATCGTGATCGCGGCGACGAACCGCCCCGACGTTCTGGACCCCGCGCTGCTGCGCCCGGGGCGCTTCGACCGGCAGGTGGTGCTGGACGCTCCCGACAAGAATGGAAGGACGGCGATCCTGCTGGTCCACGCGAAGGGGAAGCCCTTGGATCCGGTGGTAGACCTGGAAGTGCTGGCCAAGCAGACGCCTGGGTTCAGCGGCGCGGACCTGGCCAACCTGGTCAATGAGGCGGCCATCCTGGCCGCACGCCACAACAAGAAAAGCATCTCGCTGCTCGATTTCGAAGAGGCCGTGGACCGTGTCATTGCGGGGCCGGAGCGGAAGAGCCGCATCATCAGCCCCCACGAGAAAGAGGTGACGGCCTACCACGAGGGAGGCCACGCTCTGGTGGGCCGGCTGCTGCCCCACGGCGACCCCGTCCACAAGATCAGCATCGTTGCCCGAGGCAGGATGGGTGGCTACACGCGCTTTCTGCCGGAAGAGGACCAATATACCCGCAGCCGGTCGCAGTTCGAGAACATGCTGGCCACCTTCCTTGGCGGCCTTGTGGCCGAAAAGCTGGTGTTCGGTGAGTCGAGCACCGGGCCCAGCAACGACATTGAGCGGGCCACCCAGGTGGCGCGCCGCATGGTCACTCAGTACGGCATGAGCGACAAGCTGGGACCCCGCACCTTTGGCCGCAGAGAGGAGCTTATCTTCCTTGGGAGGGAGATAACCGAGCAGCGGGACTACAGCGAGCATGTGGCGGAGGAAATCGACAACGAGGTCCAGCGGATCATCCGCCAGGCGTACGAAACCGCCGAGGGCATTCTTACCATCCATCGCCCCACCCTGGATCGCATCGCCCAGTACTTAATCCAGAACGAGACGGTGGAGGGCGAGGAGTTGGAAGCCCTCTTTAACCCTCCCGACCCGAACCTGCCTCACCCACCGCCCAAGACCGGGAAGGCCGAACCTGAACTGGTAGCACCTGCGGCAGCAGGGTGAAGGTCCTGCTTTAGGCCCTCTCCCGCGACGACGGGGCGTACCGACGAACTGGGGGGTCACCTGTAATGACCGCAGTCACCCCACCCCAGTTCGGTGGCCCGCCCGCCCTTGGATGCTCCGCGGCTTTCTCCCCACCCCGCCTGGCGTTCCTGCTGAGCCCCTGGTTGCTGCCACGGCGCAGGTGGCCAAAAGGCACAAACACGACAGGCGACGAACTGAGGGCGTGCCCATGGCATGCCCCGGACTGTTTTAACACTGTGGAACTATGACAGCCCCACCCAGGTCCGAGGAAGCCCTCGCGAAGACGGCGCTCTTTGCCACCCTCGGCCCCGTCGAGTTGCAACGCGTCGCCACCTACGCTCAACGCAGGGTGTTTCGGGAGGGGGCAATCATCTGCCACCGCGACGACCCCCCAGGCCCGGTATTCGTCATCCAGTCCGGCCGGGTGAAGATCGGCGTCACTTCGCCCGACGGAAAGGAGACCTCTCTGGCTTACTTATCGCCTGGGGACTGCTTTGGTGAGATGAGCGCCCTGGACGGCTTACCCCGCTCGGCGGACGCCGTGGCGGTTGAGCAGACGGCGACGCTCTTTTTCCAGCGGGATGATTTTGTCGAATTGGCCACCAGCCTGCCGCGGCTGGCCCTGGCGCTGTTCCGGCAGATGGGACGCAGGCTGCGGGTAACGGACCAACTGGTCGCCGACCTGGTCTTCTTCGACGTGCGCAGCCGGGTTGCCCGCAGGCTGCTGGAGCTGTGCGACACCTTCGGCGTACAGAGCGGCGACGGGACCGAGATCCCGATCCCCATGACTCAGCAGGACCTCGCCAACATGGTCGGCGCGACCAGGGAGATGGTGAACCGAGCTGTCAGCTTCTACCGGACCCAGGGATACCTGCGCCAGCGGGGCAACCGCTTCGTCATCCTCAATCGAGACGGGCTCGGTCAGCACCTGTAGTCTGGGACGGCCCGCAGCGGCTTGATGGCCACTGACGAAAGAGTTCGTCGTGGGGATTTCAGCCGGTCATCCCTGGCCGGAGCGCTAAGGCGCTCACTACGACCCACCTTGCCGCACCATTTCTCAATGACCTGAAGGCCCCACTACGAACGGTGGCGTCAGGACTGGTAGCGGGCCCCTCGACCTTCCCCTACGCGGGCTTGCAGACCTTGCAGGGCCTGAACCCCGCAGCCCGGGCCTCATCTTGGGAGGCGAAAAAGACGGAGCTCTCGGGTTTCATGCGGCGGCCGGTGTAGCAGACCGGCAGGCAGAAGATGCGCGTGCTCCTGGCTCCCGCGTAGCGAAGTCCCTGTGCGGCAAGCCGCTCCAACCGCTCGACGTCCACTCCCTCGATCCGGAGGATCTCACGCTTCTTCTCAGGTCCCCCGCAGCCGTATTCGCCGATGCGGTAGTCCGTTCGCACCACCCGGTGGCAGGGGATGACAATGGGGATGGGATTCCGTGCCATTGCGGTGCCGACGGCCCGTGCCGCCTTGGGCACCCCGACCTCTCGGGCCAGCCAACCATAAGGCCGGACCTCCCCCCGGCGGATCTTCATGGCCTGACGGAGCACCCGCTGGTGGAATTCCGGAAGGGCTGAGAGGTCGACGGGCCCACGATACGGCCCACCCTTGTCCAAATAACGTCTGAGTGCCGCTTCAATCCGAGCCGGCGGACGTTCGTCCCTCTGGGGGTCGCCACCCAACCTCGTTGCGCACTCACGCCGAAACAGCTCCTCGGGTACCGCCAGGTCGGTGTAGCGAACGGTGGCGCTGGAGTAGGCCAGCCAGAGCCTCCCCATCGGCGTTGACACGCCAGCGTAATGCACACCAGGCTCTTTGCGATGGGGGAGCAGTGACTGCCGCAGCCGCAGTCTTGCAACGGGGTCCATGGCCGCCTCTGGGCGATTAGCGTCAAGGCGGACTGCCAGGGATTCGAGGGATGGGTGCAGTGCCATCTTCTTCACTCCTCCACCATGAGTCGCTCGCGCAACGCTTTCAGCGAGCGATAGACTAGCTGCTTGGTCGCACTCTCGCTGCGGTTCACGATCCTCGCCACCTCTTGGGTAGTCATGCCCTGGGCGTAGCGAAGCACCAGCACCTGCTGCTGATATAACGGCAATTGATACACGGTCCGCCATAACTCGCTCAGTTCCTCTTGCTGCAACACCCAGTCCAGCGGTCCAGGTTGGTCCTCGTGGAAAGCCCGGCCGCCCTCTACCATCGCGTCCAAGGAGACCGTTCGCCTCTTGCCTCGATCCGCGATGAGGTTGGCAGCGATCCGCATCAGCCAGGCGCCGAAGGGGATACCTCGCCACTGGTAACCCTTCAGGCCCTCCAGCGCCCGGCGGAAGGTCTGGGCGGTCAGTTCCTCCGCATCGTAATGACTCCCGGTTCGCCGATAGCAGAACCGGTACACGCTATCGACGTAGCGGTCGTACAGAGGGCCGAAGGATCGAGTTTCCCGCTTCGCCCGTTCTACGAGGTCCTTGTCATCGACCATGGCTCTCCCGGACCACAGCGGTAGGTGCGTGATTCGTGATGCGTACTGCGTGAAGGAAGGGTACGCCCGTAGCAGGTATCACGTATTACGCATTACGTATGGTTAACCGGCTTACCGCCTCGCGGTAACACACTCTACCGTGGCGCTGTCGCCGCGGGTAGAGACCCTGCCGTCCGGCGCTGGACGGCCAGGCTCGCCTGCTCCAGCGCGAAATTAAGCAGAAAGTAGATGATGGCCACCACGTACAGCGTCTCCATGGGGTTCCTGTAGCCCTGGAAAATAATCTTCCCTCGGTGCAGCAGCTCGACCATCCCAATAAGGGATCCCAGGGAAGTGTCCTTCAGGAGCGTGGTGAACTGCGCGATGAGCGGGGCGATCACTCGCTGGAAGGTCTGTGGCAACACTACGTAGCGCATGGTCTGCCAGTAGGCGAGCCCGAGCGACCTGGCCGCTTCGGTCTGGCCGCGCTCCAGGGCGAGGATGCCCGCCCGGATCAACTCTGCATTCACCGCCGCGGTGTAGATCACCAGGGCGAGCACCAATGCAGTGGCTTCCCGGCCACCGAAGGCCGGCAGTCCCGCCGGCAATTTCAAGAAGATGTACAGGATCACCAGGAGCAGCGGCAGGGCACGGATCGCTTCGATATACCCGATGCTCGGCCAGCGCAGCCAGCGCCACTGGGAGAGGCGGGCCAGGGCGAAGAACACCGCGAAGGGGAGGCTGGCCAGGATCGCAATCAGCGACGACACCACCACAAGGATCACCCCCTCCCCCAGGAACCTCCAGGCTCGCCAATCCGCAAAGATCAGAAAGTCCTCCGGCTCCATCTTGAAGGCGAAAGGCAGCGCGGCGAGAAGGAGGAGGACGCCGAAGAGGGGGCGGAGCTGGACCATGGCGCCCGTCATACCAAAGTCCAAAGTGCAAAGCCCCAAGTCCAAAGTCCAAGGCCCAAAGTCCAAAGTTCAAAGTTCAAAGTCCAAGGTCCAAAGCCCAAAGTCCGAGGTCCAAAGTCCAAAGTTCAAAGTCCAAGGCCCAAAGCCCAAAGCCCAAGGTCCAAAGCGCGAGCTCGAAGGTCGCGACGTCGCCGCAAGCTGCTGGCACTGATAGTGGCATCATCGGGTGAGGCCGGCCAGGGAAAAGCGCCTTTCGACCAGATTGACTGCGGCCCCCAACGGCATGGTGAGAACGAGGTACAGCAGCCCAGCGATCAAGAATATGTCGGGGTTGAAGGTCCGTCCTTCGATGATCTCTGCCTGATAGAGGATCTCCGGTACTGCCACCGCGCTGCAGAGCGACGTGTTCTTCACGAGGGCGATGAAAAGCGTGCCGAGTGGGGGAATGATAATGCGGAAGGCATAGGGCAGCAGCACGGACCGCATCGTTTGTAGCCAGGAGAGCCCGAGGGAACGAGACGCCTCGACGAGCCCCCGGCTGATGGACTCCAGGCCGGCTCGCACCACCTCCGCCACATAGGCCGCGGTGTACGCGGTCAAGCCGACGACCCCGGTAGTGAAGAAGTCGAAAGTAACTCCAGCCTGAGGCAGACCGTTGAGGACGAAAAACAGCACGATGAGGAGTGGAATATTCCTGAAGAACTCGACGTAGCCCGTCGCCAAGGAGGCCAGCAAACCCAGGGGCGAGACGCGCAGCGCGGCGATGAAGGTGCCCACGCCCAGGCTGAGCGCCATGGACAGGAGTGAGAGGGCGAGGGTGGTTTGGAGGCCGGCCGCCAGGAGTTCAGCAGCCTCGGGGGTCACCGGGCGCGGTGAGGAGGAGCCGTCCCCTCCCCAGATTGCGACGCCCGCAACATCGTCTGTGAGCGGGCGAGCGCTGTTTGGCGGGCTCGCAATGACAATAACGCGACTACGGCAGTTTCACCTCCCGCCAGTCCCGCGGCGGCGGCGCTGGCGCCTTGCTCCCCGACAAATGGGTCTCATAGATCTTTGCCCATCCACCCGTCTGGATCAACTTACGCAGCGCGTCGTTCACCGCCTGCAGCAGTTCAGGGTGCCCCTTGTCGATGCCGATGCCGTAGGGCTCCACGGTGAATTGGCCTCCCACGACTTTGTATTTGTCGGGCGACTGCTTCACGAAGCCGTAGAGGATGATGTCGTCCGTGGTCACGGCGTCGGCCCGGTTGGCATCCATTGCGGCCACTGCCTCAGAGTAGGTATCGAAGAGCAATACCTCAGCCTGGGGCGCCTTCTGCCGGACATTCACCTCGGAGGTGGATCCCTTCACCGTAGCCACTCGTTTGCCACTCAGGCCGGTGATGTTCGCGATGGTCGAGGTCTTGGGCACCAACAGCGACTGGCCGGCCACGTAGTAGGTATCGGAGAAGTCGATCTCCTTGGTTCGCTCCTCGTTGATGGTCATGGTCGAGGCGATGATGTCCACGACCCCATCCTTCAGGAAGGGGATGCGGTTCCGTGAGATGGCCTCTTTGAACTCGACGGCCTCGGGGTCGCCGAAGACGTGTTCCGCAATGGCCTTCACGAGGTCGACATCAAACCCCTCCAGTTTGTTGGTGAGGGGGTTGAGATAGCCGAAGGTAGGGATGTCGTACTTGACGCCAGCGACGATCTTGCCGCGGTCCTGGATCTTCCGGAGCAGGGTACCCTCGGCGGCCTTGGCCAAGCCTTTCACCTGCGGTTGGGGTTGAGGGGCGGGGACCGCTGGCGCGCAGGCGAGGGCCAGCATCAGGGTGACAGCGACGAACAGGAGATATTTGCCCATGACAATCCTCCTACGCCCGGCACGGGGGCCCTTCGGGCACGTGGAACACAACTCGGACGTGTTGGTACATGGATTCCCCGCTCACGCAGATTCCCTTGCC
>CAZPYZ010000079.1:0-11546 GCA_964590215.1 uncultured Dehalococcoidia bacterium
CCTCCCTCGACTGAGTGCCGCTTTCCGGCCGCACTGCTAGGACACGGGTTCATCAGCGATCACTCCGTCCTGGTACAGCTGTTCGATTCCATCGGACGGGACACCCAACAGCCCCTTCAAGATGCTTTGGGTATGCTCGCCGAAGCAGGGCGCAGGATGCCGGATCCTGAGCGGCGTGCGCTCCAGCCTGAAACCGTTATGGCCGTAGAACGTTCTCCCCCCTTCCGGATGCATGCCTATCTCAAAATACTGGCGGTAGGCGATGTGGGGGTCCGCGAAGAGCTCTAGCGGATTCAGCACGGCGCCTGCTGCAAGCCCGGCGCGCTGAAGCTCTGCCATTGCCTCCAGATGGGTCCGCCGGCGGGTCCACGCCTCCAGTATCTGGTCCAGTTCGTCGTGCCTCTGCTTCCGGCCTTCCAGCGTTTGGTAGCGCGGCTCCGCTGTTAGTCCCGGCTCTCCGATCAGGGTACACAGCCGCTGCCATTCGGCGTCGCAGCGGACCGAAAGGACTACCCAGTGGTCTGGCCCTGCGCAGCGGTAGCACCCTTGTGGGGCGAAGACCGGCGACCGGTTTCCCCAGCGGGCCGGCAGTTGTCCCGACAGGCTGTACTCCACGAAGAACTCCCCGATCATTGCGGTCAGAGCCTCCCGCATGGCCACTTCGATCCTCTGTCCTTGCCCGCTGCGGATCCGCCACTGCAGAGCCGCCAGGATCGCGACGACCGCGTTCATCCCGGTGGTCTGGTCCGTATATCCTCCCCCCGACTTCAGAGGCGGCCCATCAGGGTATCCTGTGAGCGACTGGAGACCCGACATCGCGTCGATGCCTGGGCCGAGACTGATGAAGTTCTGATAGGGTCCGTCCGAGCCAAACCCCGGCATGGAAGCCACGATGACGCCGGGGTTCAGTCCTCGTAAGACGGGATACTCCAGTCCGAAATTGCGCATCACGCGAGGGCTGAAGTTCTCGATGACCACGTCGCTGATCGCGACCAGTTGCTTGAAGACGGCCTTGCCCGAGGCGGTATTCAGGTTGAGGCAGAGCCCCAATTTATTGCGGTTCAGCGTGTTGAAGTTGGAGGACCGGTTATAGCCGCGCGCCCCGGGCTCCGAGGCCAGGCGCGCCCTGCCTCGGATCTGATCGTACCGGGTGTGCGATTCAATTTTGATCACCTCGGCTCCCAGATCGGCCAGCACCTGGGTAGCGTAAGGGCCTGCGACGACCTGAGTGAGGTCCAGCACCCGTATGCCCTGCAGTGGTAGAGGCGATGCGCCACCCTTCTTGGCTGAGTGAACCGGAGGATCTCGAAACGAGGCGGCGCGGCCCCTCACTTCCTCGCCTTCTGATTTCCTCAGTTCCTCTCCAATCCCTGCCAGCACTTCCTCCGTGTGCTGACCGGCAAGAGGCGGTGGGGAGATGGTCCACGGCGTCTCCTGCAGCCGCATCGGAGGCCCCGGCACCTGCACCTTTCCCCCCGTGGGGTCATCGATAGTCACGAAGTAGCCACGCGCCGCGTGTTGAGGGTCCCCCAGGACTTCGTCGATATTGAGAACCGGGCAGAAGGGAACGAACTGCTCCTGGGCATCTTTCAGGACCTGCATCTTGGTCCGGGCCATCAGCCACGGTGTGAGCAGCGCATCTATCTCATCCGCACGGCCTCGCTGCCTGAGCCGTATCTCTTCAGAAGCCAGCCGCGGCTGCTGGGTGAGGACCGAGAGGGCCTCGAAGTCCCATCCTTTTCCGTGGACATGCGTGTACCCATCTTTGCAGGGCAGGGTGGTCGAGGGGTAATTGGCCGTCGGTACGTTGCCAATGAGCCGGTTGCCCGTTCTTTCCGGGACCTCGTTACGCATGTAGGCTGCGGCAGCGCCGTTCTGCACCGCCAAGGACGCAACCGTCTCCAAAATGGACACGTCCACCAACTGGCCCGTACCCGTCGTGTGGCGCGCCTGGAGGGCAGCCAGCGTGCCCAGGGCGGCCTGAAGTCCGGCTTGATACTGGGCCTGGAGCCCGCCCAGCTTGACAGGCTCGCGGTCCGGGTTGCCGGTTAAAGCCATGAAGCCCCCGAGGGCCTGGAGCACGATCTCCGTTGCCTGGTAATCGCGATAGGGACCGGTCTGGCCGAAATTGGAGATGGCGGTGAACACCAACCCGGGATTGACCGCTCTCAACTGAGGATAGTCCAAACCTAGACGGCCCATGGTACCGGGCGCAAAGCTCTCGACGACGACGCCGGCGCCCGAGACCAACTTCACGAAGACGCCTCGCGACGCAGGCTGCTTCAGGTCGAGGAAGATGCTCTTCTTGCCTGTATTCAGGTGGATCGACAGGCTGCGGTGACCCCTCGCTGCGGGACCGCTCGGGACCGGACGCTCCACCTTGATGACCTCAGCGCCCAAGCCCGCCAGCAGTTTGGTGCAGTAGGCGCCCGCGACGCGATGGGCTAAGTCAAGGACCCGCAGGCCCGTGAGCGCGCCGGCGGTCATTGGCGGTTGGCCTCAGCAAATTGCTTGATCGCCGCATACGCCCGGAGCATTTCACGGTCGTCAGGAGTGTTCCAGGGAGAGAAGCAAGGGATGACGAAACCCCCGAAGGCGGAGACCACGGCAGGAGTGTCGTCAACCACGTAGTCCGGCCGGAACGGCACGCCTACCCCTACCCACTCCTCCTGGTAGTTCCGGATCGGTTTCTGAAAACAACCCTGGATAGTTTCTTGGAGGCCGTGTGCCTCGACAACCTCCCAGCGCACCCCCATTCCCGACCAAAGGTACACGGCATGGCCATCCGCTGCGAGCTGTTGGAAAACCTCCTTGACATAGGGCCGCAGCACTTCGCCCTCGGAGTCGACGATGGTGTAGTCCACGTCAAAAAACACGTTCATCGGGCCGCGCTCAAAACAGGACCCGCCTTTCGGCGAGAACCGCCAGCTCTGCTTCAGACAACCCCGGGTGCCGGCCAAAGACGTAGGCGTTATGTTCCCCGAACTCGGCCGCCCTGGTGACCGTGGCCGGCGTCCCGGACAGGTGGAAAGAGGGACCGGGATATTGGACTTCGCCCGCGGTCTTCGCGGCCATGGCAACGAGGAAGCCGCGCTCCCCTAGCTGAAGGTCGTAGAACAGGTTCTCCGCGTTCTGGACCGCGCCCGCGGGCACCCCCGCCCGCTGGAGCTTCGCGCCGGCGAGAAAGAGCTGGTGTAACTGCTCGTCTGTGCTCAGAGCTTGTGAAAGAATCCCCCAAACCCGTAGAGCGGGTCCTTGTGGCCCGCAGGGGAGGCGGGGGACAAGCCCCCGCGCTACGAAAGAATCACAAGCTCTCAGTCCCGCATTCAAGGCCGGTCGGGCGTCACCAGATGCGCCCGCACCGCGGGGCAGCGCCTGCCATCTGGGGCACACGCGGCCGGTCTATAGCCCGTAGAACTTGCGGGGGTTATCGACGAGGATCTTGTGAGCGGCCTCCAGCGTGATTTCCTCTTCTTCGCCCAACTTCTCGACGAAGCTGAGGGCGCCCATGACGCCTGACTGATCATCGTGGCTGTAGTCGGTGCCGATCATGAGGCTATCCCCGGCCCCGAACTTCAAGAGGTAGGGGACATCGTCGCTGGTTTGCGCCGTGACATAGAACCGGTTTTCCCGCAGAAAGTCGTCCTGCAGGTCCATCGGGTTCTCAGCGTACTTGCTGAGCCGGCCGCTGAACTGTTTCTTGGCCTTCATGTCCGCGATGACGTAGGGGACCCACGAGGCCATGGCCTCGATGACCCCAACGCGCAGCGTGGGAAACCGCTGCGGCACGTTCTTGAGCGCCAGGTTGGTGAAGACCGCCGTCTGCGGCCGCGCCCCATACTGGCCCCCCTCGCCGCCCGTGTGGACGCAGACCGGTAGGTCGAGACGCTCGGCTTCCTCGTAGAGTGGAAAGAAGTAGGGATCGTCCACGGTCTTGCCGCCACACTCGACGGCCCGCTTGAAGAAGCCGCATGCCCCGTGCTCTTTCCCGTAACGCAGCTCCTTGATGGACTCTTCGATGTTGTCCGGCGGATTGACGACCACCCAGCGCATCCGGCCGTTGGTTTCGCTGGTGCGGGCGGCAAGCCAGCGGTTGTAACTGCGGCAGATCGCGGCCTGCCACTCCGGGTCCCGGGTCGGCATGCGTAACAGGTACGTCGGATACAGGACCTGCACCTCGACGCCCAGTTGGTCCATGTGCTTCACACGGGCCGGGACGTCCATGAGCTCCCGCTTCTCCCGCGTGGTGCCCGTGCTCTCGTCGCTGCGCCAGCGGCGCAGCTCCGTCTTGCCATCCACCAGCCAGAGCCGGTGAGGACGCACGTCGCCGGCGATGATGGGCCCGCCGGGGTCGACGGAGATGGGCTTGAAACGCTTCTCCGCCTCGGTCATGTACTCCCAGGTGGCATCCGTCTCGTCCACGTGCGCGTCGGCGTCGATCTTGTTTCGAAACATGTGGCCTGGCCTCCGATAAGATCCCTCTGGGAGGATAGTCCTGTTAGAATGCCCGCGCAAGGGCGTGAGGACGCTCGGAACGGTATATGTTCATGCTGGGCTATGCAGGCGGTGGATCAGCGCCGGGTGATGTCATTGGCTTGAAAATAAGCGCCCGGGGGGCCGATTTTCACCCCCAGAGGTGCAGGCGCAAGCTGGCACGGGCGATTGCGAGCCGGTGTACCGAACCAAGCCACCACCACCGCGGATCCTACCGGCGTGGCAATCCGGCGTTGAGGGGGAACCAGGCTGCTACGGAGTGTCGCCCCCACCCCAGATTGCCACGCCCGCCTATCGTGGTGGGGTGGGTGACCTTGGGAGGGCGGGCTCGCAATGAGAGATGCCATGGGTCACAGCCTGACAGGACAGCCGAGGAGGAGTCGATGACCAGCAAGATGGGGTTTACCGAGCCCAAGGGCGACGAGCCGGCCGGCTATCACCGCTTCCGGCGCGCCAAGTCCGCCTATCGGATCTACATGGAGGAGGAGGGGATCCCTGTCTTCGACGGCGCCGGCTGCCGCGATACCCGGGAACTGCCGCTGGGAGAGTGGAAGCGCCTGGGCGCCCGCGGCACCTTCCTGTTCCTGGACGGCATCGGCGAAAAGAAGGGGATGTATCTGTTGCAGGTGCCGTCCGGCGGGGCTGTGCTGCCGGAGAAGCATATGTACGATGAGTTCTTCTTCGTGGTCGAGGGCAGGGGCAGCACTGAGATCTGGTCGGAGGACGAGGCCAAGCGACACGCCTTCGAGTGGCAACCCGGCACCCTGTTCATGGTGCCCATCAACGCCTGGCACCGCTTCGTGAACGCCTCTTCCAGCCCTGGGTTGCTACTCTGCGCC
This sequence comes from uncultured Dehalococcoidia bacterium, assembly GCA_964590215.1. Classification (GTDB taxonomy): domain Bacteria; phylum Chloroflexota; class Dehalococcoidia; order SHYD01; family SHYD01; genus CAZPYZ01. The sequence continues at coordinate 5,334 of CAZPYZ010000079.1, forward strand.
AATAACGCGCCCACCGCTATGAACACCTACCAGAGCCGGAACTTCATCTTCAACTGCGGGTACAGCTTCAAGGAGCGGTTTGACGGTAGCGACGACTTCTTCAAGGCCAAGGACGAGGTCGAGGCGGAGGGCGTCCGCGGCCGGGCGGCCATCAAGAGCAACGTCTTCGCTGACGTTGTCAACTGCCGGCTGCCTTTGGACAACCAGCGGGCGCCGGGCGGCCGGCGGATCCAGCCCTATTACCACGGCTTCCTTCCCGAGCCCGGCCTCGGTGGCTTCGTCTACGAGTATCCGACGGGCCGCTACTCCAAAGCTCACTTCCACTCCTCGGGAGCCGTCCTTGTGTGCCTGCGCGGCAAAGGGTTCAGCTTCAACTGGAGGCGGGAGTTGGGCCCGAATCCTTGGGCCGACGGGAAGGGCGAGTTGGTCAACGTCACGGAGTACATCCCCGGCGGGCTGGTGTCTGCGGCCCCTGGAGGTGGGGACTGGTTCCACCAGCACTTCGGCATCGCGAAGGAGCCGCTAAGGGTCCTGAACTTCTGGGGAGGGCCTACGCCAAGTGTAAGCGACCGGCAGGAGGGCGATACCGTCGTGGCCGGCAACATCTACGGCATGAATGAGGGTGGCCATACCATCCTCTATCCCCAGGAGGACCCCTATGTGCGGGAGCACTACAAGGCACGCCTTGCGCAAGAAGGCGCCGAGTTTGGGATGCCGGACTACGTCTACGACCCGGACTACCGGCCTTCAGCCGAGCGGCCGCTGGTGGTGCAGGGGCCGTAGTATTGCGGCCGCACGTGCCCGCCGCAACCCATAATCACCTCAGGCGACTGAAGGACAAGACCGAATGCAGCGGCCGGTGAGCATGATCACCGGTAGGGTGCTGCAAATGAGGCCGGGCAGCATAACACATGCATATCAAATTGCCGGCTTTCCAATGCCGCAGAGTGCTGACAGTTGGGGCATGAATGCCGTTATCACTCGGTGTGACACCGGTGAGACACGGGATCGCCGAAGATTTGACGGAACAATCGTGGGGTGCTGTAGTACGTGTGCCCTGGTCTAGGTGGCGCGTCGACCGCGACGTAAACGCCCTTCTGTCTCGTCTCATGCGGACGCAAGTCGGGGGTCAGGTCACTTCTCGGATCCTGGCCGGGGTCGAATTGGTGGCCCTCGGCGCTGTGTATCTTGTGGCCGCCAAGGTTGAGACCGTGGCCAAGATGTCGGTGCCTTTCCTGGCAGACTGGTGCGCCATCGATCTCGTGAGGCCTGATTCGTCCTTGGAACGGGTCGCCCTTTCCCAGCGGGACCAGCAAACGCCGCCCGCAGAGGTGCACCCGCAACCGAGGAATGGCCACAAGACAGCGGGGTCGGAATCCACGCTGTGCGTTCGTCTGGAAGCTCATGGCGAGGTCTTTGGCACCATCACTCTGGGTATGGCGGAGTCGGGGAGGCGGTACGGTCCTCGAGAAGCGGCCCTCGCTAACGAGTTAGCCCATAGGGCCAGCTTGGTGGTAGAAAATGCACGGCTCTTCGCCGCACTCCAGAAGTCGAATGAGGCTAAGGACGAGTTCCTAGGCATGGTCTCTCATGAGTTGCGTACTCCCCTCACCACTATCTCCGGAGGGGTGCGCCTCTTGCGCACCCGTGCCGACAGGATAGGCCCGGAGGCTCAAAGGGAACTGCTGGCGGACATCGAACACGAGACCGGGCGCCTGGCTCGCCTGGTGGAAGACCTCCTCCTGCTGGCCCGGCTGGAACTGGACGAGCCGGTACGAGAGCCGGTGGCCGTGCAGCGAACCATAAAACGTGTGTCGGAGGAATTCCGGCGCGCAAACCCGAGGCGGACGTTGGTGGCTAACGTCGAAGAAGGGTTAGTCCCGGTGGCGGCAGGTGAGCTATACCTCGGGCAGGTGCTCGAGAACCTCATCACCAACGCGGACAAGTATAGCCCGCCCGAAGCTCCGGTACAGGTTTGCGCCCGACTCCTGGAGAGCGAGGTTGTGGTATCGGTTCTGGATCGGGGTCCCGGCATCCCGCAGGAGGAGGCGACGCGGATCTTCGATCGCTTCTTCCGCTCCAAGGAGACGGCGAGAAAGGTTCGGGGGACGGGCATCGGCCTGATGGTGTGCAAGCGGCTAGTAGAAGCCCAGGGCGGCCGGATCTGGGCTCAGGCCAGGGCGGGCGGGGGCCTGGAAGTGTCTTTCTCTTTGCCGGCTTATGTAGCGGAGGTTGAATGAACCCCGAGCCCGTGGTCCTGGTCGCGGATGACGAGGCCGGCATCCTGAGGCTGTTGCGCCTCGAGCTGTCGGGCCAAGGGTTCCAGGTGATCACAGCCACCTCCGGGCACCAAGCCCTCGATCTCTTGGAGGAACAGCGCCCGGACGTGGTCATCCTCGACATCATGATGCCTGACATGAGCGGCCTGGAGGTGATGCGCCGCTCGCGGCAGCACACCACGACGCCGATCATCCTGCTCACCGCAAGGGGGTCCGATCGAGACCGGGTGAACGGGCTGGAACTGGGCGCGGATGACTACATCGTGAAGCCCTTCAACCTGGAGGAGCTCGCGGCTCGGGTCCGGGCCGTGCTACGAAGGAGCGAGTGGGCCCGAGGCGTGCCGCAGATCGTCAGGGCGGGGGATGTGGAAATCAACCTGGATCGACGCCTGGCAATCCGGGAGGGCGAACCGTTGCCCCTGACGCGCCATGAATGGCTGCTTCTGCACTGCCTCGCAGCCAACGCAGGCAAAGCCATGCTCAGTAACGAACTCCTAGGCAAGGTCTGGGGCGCCGAGTATTACGACGAGGTCCAATACCTGAGAGTCTGGATCTCCCGGCTGCGACACAAATTGGAGAAGGATCCCGCGAACCCTGTCCTGATCAAGACCCTGCCCGGGATCGGGTACATGCTGGTGGCGGAGCCGGACGGTGAACGAGGGAACCACTTGGCAGCTTCCGAGGCGCCCCTCGGTTAGGTCAACCCCTCGGCGTGGGCCCCCTGAAACTCTGCAATGAGTTCCTCGTAGGGCACTAACCCCTCTGAGCCGGCGGGGATCTCAGGGTTGTCCAAGGAGTCGATGTACTTCACCTGGACGTGGATCGCGTCTGTCATGATCCCCTTCACTTCCACCAAGCTCCCATCGGAGAGGGTGCAGTGCATGCCCGGTTTCAGGTCGGCTATTTCCACTGGGCGCTCCTTGCTTTCATTCTGACATTCTGAACGCTGCGCAACCCCACCCTTGTTCTTGATCGCGAGAACACAGCGGAAGGCGGAGTCGGTTCCTCACAGGCTGTGACTTTTCGGGACGCTCCGCATCTGTCATTGCGAGCCCGCCCTCGCCGCTTCGCTCAGTCCACCAGCCGGCGGGCGTGGCAATCTGGGGTGGCGGCGACACTCCGGTGCGGCCTGGCGCCCCCTCCAGCCCCGGATTGCCACGCCGGCAGAATCCTCGGTGGTGCTGGCATGGTTCGGTGCGCCGGCTCGCAATGACAGAAACTCACAAGCTCTTGGAATGACTGTCCCTCACTCTCTCGGGTGGATCTGCCCGAAACCGGCCAGTTGGCGTACAGGTGCGGTGGGCGTGGGACGGCCCTTCTCCTTGGCCCGCTCCTGGGCGATGGGGCTGTACTTCACGGCCTGCCCGGTACCGATGACGCCGGCTTCGCGCGCTTTACGGGCCGCCTCGCCACGAGCGGGATCGTCATTCTCATGGGGCACGTGGATGGAGACGTTCGTGGCAGGATCGCGGAAGGTGTTCATCGGATCGTTCCCCTCCGCCAGCAGCTTCATCTGCTCCCGGAGCAGCCGCCGGTAGAGGATGATCCCCTTGTCGGACTCTCCCAGGTGCTCCGTCCAGCGCGGTGTGATAGGCCCTTGCGACTGCCAGGCGAAGTTGTCCTGGCCGGAGTTGTTGTCCATCACGTCCCAGATGGGCATCCCCTCCGCGTCCACGCCGGGCAGTGGCACGGTGTACAGCGGAATATCTTCGGGCCTCTGCTCAGGTTCGCCGGGCCGCCTCGGGTGGATGTTATACCACCAGTAGAGGGTGTGGGTATCGTCCATGGGCACCCGGATCTGGTCCTGGCGCAGCATATTGGGGAAGCAGATGACGTGCCCCAGCCGCCAGTTCTCGTGCTCCTCCGTGTCTCCTTCCAGCACCCGGCGCTTGATGATCCCGTGCTCGAAGATGTCGAACCCGATCTTGACGTGGCGCTGCACGTAGGCCCGCTGTCGCCAGTACGCCGGGTCCTGGTGGGGCCGGTCCAACCGTTCCAGGGCGTAGTTTGAGAAGTACCGGTGCAGCCATTCCACGTGCACTGGGTCCAAGGAGTTCTCCATGATCTGGAGCCAGTTGCAGGGAAGCACCGCCCAGCCGATGTCCCGGACCACGTCCTCCCGGACCATAGCCTCCCAGCGCGGGACCATAGGCCGGGGTTCAGGGCCCATCCAGGCCCAGAGCAGACCACCCAGCTCCTCGACTGGATACGACTGGACTTTGATACGGTCCTTAAAGGTCGACGCCGGCGGTTCGGCGGGCTGTTCCAGACAGTTCCCCTGGGCGTCGAAGAGCCAGCCGTGGTAGGGGCAGCGGAGACCCTCCGGTTCGATGATGCCCCAGAGGAGGTTCACGTTGCGGTGAGGGCAGAACTCCTGGATCAGCCCATAGTTGCCCGACCGGTCCCTGAAGGCGACGAGGTGCTCGCCCAGCAGAGTGACAGCCTTGGTTGGGTGCTCGTTCATCTGGGCGACGCTGGCGAAGGGCATCCAGTAGCGCCGCATGAGGTTGCCCATGGGCGTTCCTGGGCCGACCTCCGTGAACCGCTTGTTCTGCTCTTTCGATAGCATGGGTCCTCCTTCAAAGGGAGCACGGGCACTCGTGCGTGTGGGCACGGCCACGAGTGCCGGTGCTCCCTATCCGCGGGTGGGCGTTAGTAGGCGCAAAATACCACGCCTCCTGTAGAATTGCCAATCGTGAACATCTACATATCGGGCTCCATGGCGTACGACCGGATCATGAGCTTCCCGGGCCGCTTCGCGGACCACATCATGCCCGACAAGATCCACATGCTGAATGTGAGCTTCACCGTCAGCGGCGTGGTGGAGCGGCCAGGCGGCTGCGCCGGCAATATCGCCTACGCTCTTGCCCTCCTGGGCGAGAAACCGATCATCATGGCCTGCGCTGGCCACGATTTCGGCCGCTACGCAGATTGGCTCGCCCGGAACGGCATCTCCACGACTGGGATCCGCATCGTCGAGGAGGAGCTGACCGCAGGGGCCTATATCACCACCGACCAGGGAGACAACCAGATCACGGGGTTCAACCCAGGCGCCATGAAGTATCCGTCGGGCTACGACCTGAACGGACTTGACTCCGGAAACAGCATCGCTGTCATCGCACCTGGCAACCTGGAGGACATGGAGCGGTTCAGGGACGCCTATATCGCGAGCGGTACCCCCTTCATCTTCGACCCTGGCCAGTCGCTGACCATGTGGGAGGGGCAGGCCTTGGCCCGATGTCTCACAGGGGCCCGGGTCCTCATCTCCAATGACTACGAGCTGGAGCTAGTCAGCAGCAAAACGGGCCTAGGCCTGGGGGAGCTGCTGGACCGGACCGGGGCCGTGATTACGACGAAAGGCGAGCAGGGGTCGGTGGTCCAAACCCAGAACGGGCAGGTTATGGTGCCCGCGGTAGACCGGCGCGGCCACGTGGTGGACCCAACCGGGGCAGGGGACGCTTACCGGGGCGGGCTGGTGAAGGGCCTTGTCGAGGGCAAAGATATCGTGGCGGCGGCGCGCATGGGCACCGTTTGCGCTTCCTTCGCCGTCGAGGTCCAGGGCACCCAGGAGTACCGGTTCACCATGGAGGAGTTCAACCGCCGGCTGGCAGGCTTGGCGTGAAGCGCGTCGCCGTAGACCCCGTCGTCCAGGAGATGGCCGCCCGTATCGTCGAGCGCTTTCACCCGGAGGGCATCATCCTCTTCGGTTCCCGCGCCCGCGGCACCGCCCACCCGCATAGTGACGTCGACCTCCTGGTGGTGCTGCCGAGCCGTCCCGAGGGTTTTGGGCCTGAGATCGAGATAGAGCGGGCGCTCTATGATCTCAAGGTCCCCGTGGACGTGGTTGTGACTACCCCTGAGCTGCTGCGCCAGCGCGGTGACCTGATCGGCAACGTCCTGCGGCCGGCGCTACAAGAAGGGATCGTCCTCTTTG
>CAZPYZ010000080.1:0-11505 GCA_964590215.1 uncultured Dehalococcoidia bacterium
GCTCTCAGCCAGCTCTATGCGCATGATGCGGTCGACGATGCTGGAGGTCATCCGGCAGGATTACATCCGAACCGCCCGGGCCAAGGGACTGCGGGAGTACACCGTCATCATGGGCCATGCATTGAAGAATGCGATGATTCCGGTGGTCACCATCATCGGGGACCAGGCCATCATCGCGGTGGGCGGCTCCGTCATCATTGAGACCGTGTTCGGACTCCCGGGGGTGGGCCGGCTGCTGGTGGAATCGATAACACGGCGAGACCTTACCATGGTTCAAGGTGTCGTCATGTTCTTCGCTCTGTTCGTAGTCGTAGCGAATCTGGTGGTGGACCTGAGCTACGCGTGATCTTCCCGGGCGTAGCTATGAGCCTGGCCGTGCTGGGCTTTAATCTTCTCGGTGATGCCTTGAGGGACGTATGGGATCCTCGCTTGAGGGGCTCATGAGAGGCGAGAAGGTCTGAGATCCTCGACAGGAGGGAAAAAGTGGCGAATGAGCTTGTCATGATTCTTGGCGGTGACCTCCACGTCCAGCGGCCCGACCCCGAGTCCATGTTTGCCCGCGTGGCCCCAACCCTCAGGGAAGCCGGCATCGTTTTTGGAAACCTGGAGGGTGTTCTCTCGGAGCCGGTGCCACCTCACGTTGGTAATGGGCATTTGCGGGGGGACCCGGAGATGCTGGCGGCTTACAAGTCGGCGGGGTTCGACATTCTCGGCGTCGGCAACCACGGCAGCACCTGCTGCGGCACCGAGGCGCTGGTGCGCTGCCTCGAGATGCTCGACAAGGAGGGGATAGCCCACGCGGGCGGTGGGCGCAACCGGGAAGAGGCCAGAAGACCCGGCATCGTTGAGCGCGGGGGCACCCGGGTTGCCTTCCTGGCCTACAGCTGCCTCAGCGACCGGCACTTCTTTGCCACCGAAGGGTCGGCTGGCGTCGCCGCCGTTCGAGCCCATACAACCTACGAGTTTCACGCCGCCACTTCCCCAGGGGCCATCCCCATGGCACACACTCAAACCTACCCCGAGGACCTGGCCATGGTGGTAGAGGATGTGCGGCGAGCCAAGGGAGAAGCCGATATCGTCGTCGCCACCTGGCACTGGGGCATAGGACCGATGGCCAATGGCTCTTTGGCGGGGAAGGTCCTACACTACCAGACGGAGCTGGCTCACGCCGCGATCGATAACGGATGTGACCTCGTGATCGGACACCATCCCCATGTGCTCTCGGCCATCGAGGTTTACAAGGGGAAAGCTATCTTCTACTCTCTGGGGAATTTCGCCTTCGACTACCTGGCGGATCGGGCCAGAGCAGCATCCCTCTATCGAGGCGTTCCTCGGATGCGCCGGGTCTCCTTCGGCTTGGCTCGATGCGTGATCCAGGACCGAGAGGTCTGCGAGGTTTCCCTGCTGCCTATGCGTATCCCTCGGGAAGACCCACGCCCCGTGCTCTTGGACACGACCCAAGGTCGAGACATCGTTGAGCTGGCCGAGGACGTCTCAGAGGAGTTCGGCACGCGGCTGCGGGCGCGCCAGTCGGACGTTCTCGTCGTGGAAGCCACCAGCGGCCGGAGGGCCCCAGCGTGAAAGGTATCATTCTGGTTCTGGTTGTCGTCGTAGCCAGCGTCGCTTGCTCGGGCGCCCTGGAATCCCAGGCTACACCTGAGTCGGGCGGTGACGGGACACCGAAGTTTGGGGGGATCCTGACCCTGGCCACGCGAGCCGATCCCGCCCAGGGCTTCGACAGCATGCGGGCGACCAATTTTGAGGTGAGCGTGCCCGGCGCCGCGCTCTACGGGGACCGCAACCTGGTGAAGCCTTGCAGGGAAGACAATAACCAGGTTTGCCCGGGTCTCGCGGAACGCTGGGAGAGCAACCAAGACTCGACTGAATGGACGTTCAAGGTGCGCGAGGGCGTGCTCTGGCATGACGGACAGCCCTTTACCCCTGACGACGCGAAATACTGGTTCGATTTGTCTGTTTTCGGAGCAAAGAGCGGGGATAAGGTCCGGGCCCCCTCCGTGTCCAAGGCGCAGTTCGGTCCGATCGCCCAGGTTGATGTGCTCCCCGGCAACTTCGTGCGGGTCACCCTGAGCAGGCCGGCCTCCATCTATCCAACGCTTCTGGCGATGTTCTACCCGTTGCTGATCCAGCATCCCAAGCATCTGATGCAGCCGCGCATAGAACAGGGCGAGGTGAGCGTGTCGCCTCAAGAGATCGGCTATATAGGAACCGGTCCCTTCCGTATGCATAGCTATACAAAGGGCGGCGCGTTGCAGTTCCGGCGTTTTGACCGTTACTGGGAGACGGACGGCAAAGGGAGCGGGCTTCCCTTCCTGGACGGCATCGACTACATCATTTTCTCGGATCCGGCCGCCATGGATGCGGCGTTTCGAACGGGCCGCTTGGATGGAGGGGCTCGCGGCGCGGGCTACACGCTCTCCCGCGAGCGGCGCGCTGCCTACGAGCGAAGCCTCGGCGATAAGGTGTGGTTTGCCGAGATCGCATCGGGTTCTGGAGCAAGCGTCAGCTTCAACCTGCTGCGCCAGGGTCCCTTCCAAGACCTGAGAGTCCGCCGTGCCGTCTCGCTGTGGACGGATCGACGTGAGGCCATCGAGGCGCTGGCGGATGGCCCCGGCGCCCTCGCGACCTTCACGCCGCCCAACTCCCGGTGGCCCAATCCGGACTTCCAAACCTGGCCAGGCTATAACCAGGCGACGAAAGAACAGGACAAGAACGAAGCCCGACGCCTGCTGAGGGACGCGGGTTACGTCAGCGGCCTCAAGCTCAAATACATGTGTCGCAAGGCCTGGGCCAACAATTGCGAGTGGTTCGCGGGACACCTGGCACCGTTAGGGATCCAACTCGAGATAGACCTGCAGGACGACGCCAACTGGCAGGAGGCGGTGAGGCTCGCGAGCTTCGACTTGATGGAATCCGCCATCTCTGGCTCATATCCCGAAGCTCTGGAAGTGCGCTTGAACTCCAAGAGCCAAAATGCGTCGACCCAATCGCCCCACGATGACCTCAAGGTGAGCGATTACTTCGCCCGGCTCGGATCCGCTGCCAGCGTCGAGCACAGACAGCAGATCTATCGAGACATCGAGCGCTACATGCTCCTGGATCAGGTCTACGCAGTGACGACCTTCCGCGGTTCTTCGGTAGTTCCTTACCGGTCCTATGTGAAAGGGGTTTTCGTTCCGTTGGACACCCTGCCCGCCAACGTGGACTTCGCAACGGTATGGGTGGACAAGTAATGGAAAGGAGCAGTTAAACATGGCCACGGGAGTCGTAAGTCTGGCTCTGGTCGGCGATATCTTCCTCCGGCGCGAGGATCCAAGGTCCATCTTTGCGTTGGGAGCCGAACCCCTTCAACAGGCGGACATTGCCTTCGGGAACCTGGAGGGTCCCATTACCAACGTGGGCAAAGTGCCGGAGGTGAAGGCCATTAATCGCCTCCAGTTCGCTTCGCCGGAGGGCATGGTGGACGGACTGGTTCACGCCGGTATCGATGTGGTAAGCCTCGCGAACAACCACGGCATGAACATGGGAGCGGAAGGGATGCTCCGCTGCATCGAGGTGCTGGACCGCAACGGCATCGCTCATGCCGGCGGGGGCCGCAACAGCGCTGAGGCGCACGGCCCAGCCATCCTGGAACGGAACGGCGTCAGGGTCGCGTTCCTCGCCTACACCTCCGTGTTCTGGCCGCCCTTCGCGGCCACCGACGAACGCCCTGGCATGGCGACGGTGCGCGGGATCACCACCTACGAGCCCGAAGCCCGGCTGCTGGAGGTGCCCGGCTCGGCGCCCCTCATCCATACCCACGCCGACCCCAAGGACAAGGCGGCGATGCAGAACGATGTCCGCAACGCCAAGGAGCACGCAGACACCGTCGTCGTGTCCTGGCACTGGGGCCTCTCCGGCGCCACCGGCGGAGGCTATGGCGCCGGCCACATCATCGATTACCAGGTGGAGCTGGCCCACGGCGCTATCGACGCGGGGGCAGACGTCGTGGTGGGGCACCATCCTCACCAGCTGGAGGGCATCGAGATCTATGACGGCAAGCCCGTCTTTTATTCCCTGGGCAACTTCGCTTTCGAGATTCACGGCGGGCGCCGGCGTCAGACCACCGCAGTGGCCCAGGTGTTGCTCCGGAACGGCAGGATCGAAGAGGCAGGGTTCATTCCCTACGTGATTAACGAGGAGGCTCAGCCCCTCCCGGCCTCCACATCCGAAGCGAAGGACGTCCTGGAAGAGATGCAGCGGAAGTCGAAAGACTTCCCAACGGAGTTCCATTCCCGAGAAAAGGATGTGCTGGTGCTTCGTGCCAAGGCGCCAGTAGCAGCGCGATGATGATCTTCGACAACCCCACCGGAGGTTCGGTCATGCTTCGTACCTCGGCGATACTCATGGCACTCGCCCTCTTCTCCGCCGCCTGCGGAAGGGGAGAGCCGCCCGCGCCGGCCCAACCGGAGGCGCAGAAGATGGAGCCCCAGTACGGGGGCATCTTCCAGGCCTCCACCAGCCGCATGCCCACCTGCCTCTACTGGATTGCCAACACCTGCAACACCAGCGCCGGTAAGAGCACCTATCTCCCGCTCTTTGAGGGCATCGTCGACTACGACTATAAGGAGCCTGGGAAGGAGACTCGCGGCACCGGGGTCTATGGAGGCCGGCTAGCCGAGAGCTGGAAGCTGGTGGACCCCAAGACCTACGAGTTCGTGCTGCGCCAGGGCGTGAAGTGGCACGATGGGGTCGAGTTCACCTCCAAGGACGTGCTCTGGAGCCTCAAGCAGTGGGGTGAATCCTATGCCGACGGCGGCCTCCGCACCTCCGCAGGCCTCTTCGAGAAGGTGGAGGCGACGGGCCCCTACGGCGTCCGCATCACCCAGAAGAACGCGTCGCCCTACTTCTTTGAGTCCATCACCTACATCGAGCCTCGGATCCTGCCGGCCCATCCCGCGGAGCGGGCAGGCAATCCCACCGGTGACGCCCTGGTCAAGCTCTACGACGAGAACCCCATCGGCACCGGGCCCTTCAAGATGCGGGCCTACGACCCCAACGCCAGGGTGGAGATGGAGCGCTTCGAGGGTTATTGGAAACACCGCCCCTACCTGGATGGTCTCCGGATCCTTCCCCTGCGGGATATCGCCACGCGGCAGGCGGCTTTCGCCACCGGCAAGATCGACTACGTGGCGCTAGACGACAAGATCCAGGTGGAGCAGATGACCCGCCAAGTCCGCGACGCCACCGTCCTCCGCTACTGGATCGTCCAGCCGGGGGCCGTGGTCTTCAACCTGGAGCGGAAGCCCTTCAGCGATATCCGGGCCCGCAAAGCCGTGCACCTGGCCCTGGACCGCCAGGCCCTGAACCAGAACGTCACCTTCGGCGAGGGTTACATCAGCCTCGCGCCCATAGCCCCCGGCCTGACCAACGCGGGGGTGGGCATCCCCCAGGACGAGTACCTGCAGTGGCCGGGCTACCGGCAGCCCAAGACCCAGGATCTGGCCGAGGCGAAGAGATTACTGGCCGAAGCCGGGCTGGGGCCGGGGAGCAAGATCGTCATCAAGCACGACCGCGGCAGCGCGGGCCCCTCGGCCTTTGGCGAGCCCGTGGCCAGCCAGCTCCGATCGGCCCTGGGCCTCGACGTCACGGTGCAGCCCCTGGAACCGGCTACCTACCTATCGCAGGTGCACGTCGGTAAGGACTTCGAGATAGCGGTCGTCTCCGGTGCGGGCGGAGGCGGCGAAGCCCCTGCGCTGGGGTGGGATGCCTCCTGGCGCACCGGCGGCCCCGACAACTACTACGGCGCCAGCGACCCAGAGCTGGACCGCATCATCGACCTGGCGATGCGCGAGATGGAGCAGCCAAAGCGGAACGAGCTCTATAAGCAATTCCAGCGCCGCATGATCGATCAGGCGTACCTGGCCCCCTTCCCCACCCTCGCCAAGTACCAGGTCTGGCAGCCCTGGCTCCACGAGTTCTACGCGAGCCTCTCGTCTAACCCCTCCCTATTCAACTCCAACGCCTGGTGGATGGAAGTGGAGAGGCTGCCCCAGGAGCGGAGGTCCTGGTGAGTAACGAGTAACGAGTAATGAGTGACGAGGAGGGGATGGACGGAACTGCACCTCCGCGGGCCCAGAGGTTCGAGGAACTCATCGCCTGGCAGAAAGCCCGCGCGTTGACCCAGCGAATCTACGAGTGCACCAACGAACCCCGGTTCGCTCGGGACGTTGGGCTCAGCGTACAGCTCCAACGATCCGCCGTGTCCGTGATGTCTAACAGCGCTGAAGGCTTCGACCGGGCATCACTGGGCGAGTTCCACCCCTTCCTGGCAACAGCGAAGGCGTCCTGCGCCGAGGTTCGTTCGCATCTCTGCGTGGCGCTGGACGTTGGATACATTTCGAACGACAGCTTCGAAGTGCTCCGCGCCGCAACGGACGAGCTGAGCCGGGTCATCGGCGGCCTGCTTGCCTCCGTTCAGCGGCGGCGGACCCGCGCCAACGGCCGCAAGGGCCCTTAACTCGTCGCTCGTCGCTCGTCGCTCGTCGCTCGTCGTCGCTCGTCGCTCGTCGCTCGTACCTACCTCCCGCGCAAGCGAGGATCCCATACGTCTCTGAGGGCGTCGCCCAGCAGATTCCAGGCGAGCACCGCGAGACTGATCGCGACGCCGGGGAAGATGGCCGTCCACGGGGCTGCAAAGAGGTAGGTCCTCGCCTTCCCGCTGAGCATGCTACCCCAGGAGGGCAGGGGAGACGGGACGCCCAAGCCCAGGAAGCTGAGAGATGCTTCCGCGAGGATGGCCGATCCCAGCTCCGTCGCCGCGATGATGATAATGGGCGCCGTCACGTTGGGCAGGATGTGGAGGCCCATGATACGGGCGTCACCGCAGCCAATAGCCCTGGCCGCTTCCACGTATACGTTAGTCTTCTGGGCGAGGACCGCGCCCCTCGTTACCCGGTTGTTGCGCGAGATCAGGCCGAAGGCGATGGCGATGGTGACGTTGACCATGGAAGGGCCCAGGGCCGCCACGATGCCCAGGGCCAGAATGATGCCGGGGAACGCCTCCACCGAGTCCATGACCCGTTGGACCAGCATGTCGAACCGGCCCCCCAGGTACGCAGAGAGCATGCCAATAGACACGCCGATGGCCAGGGCCAACCCCACCGCCCCGATCCCCACCGCGAGGCTGATGCGCGCTCCGTGGATAATGCGGCTCAGCAGGTCCCGGCCTAGGTGGTCGGTGCCTAGGAGGAATTCCGCGCTCGGAGCCTTGAGGGACTGTGCCCCGTGCATCTCCACAGGGTCGTAGGGCGCCACATAGTCGGCGAAGAGGGCCAGGAACACGATGAGCGCGATCAGGGCCAGGGACACCGCCCCCAGCGGTTTGCGCCGAGCCACAGCGATGGAGGACGTAAGGAAGTGAGGAAATGAGGAAGTGAGGGGGGGCGTCAGGCCCCTGACTTCCTGGCTTCCTACGCGAGGCCCTTCCACACTGCCCTCACTCTTTTGTGGTCCCTTCCTTCCTCACTTAGTGACTGACTGACTGACTGACTGACTTCCTTACTTCCTTCACGAGTACCGGATCCGCGGGTCCAGCCAGGCGTACACCAGGTCCGTCACCAGGTTGACCAGCAGAATGGTGAAGGCAATAAACAGCATGCATGCCTGCACCTGAGGGTAATCGCGTTGGAAAACAGACTGAACCGTCAGATACCCCAAACCCTCCAGGTTGAACACCGTCTCGATGAGGACCGACCCCTCCAGCAGCCCCGCCACCTGGCCCGCGATGATGGTGATAATGGGAATCAACGCGTTCTTCAAAGCGTGGCGGTACACCACGATCCTGGGGCCCAGCCCCTTCGCGTGGGCGGTGCGCACGTAGTCCTGGCGCAGCACCTCCAGCATGGTGGACCGGGTCATGCGCAAGGTGGTGCCCACCAGCCGGATGCCCACCGCCAGCCACGGAAACATGAACACCTGGATGTGGTGGAAGGGGTCGTCGAAGAAGTTCTTGTAGGTCAGCGACGGCAGGTAATTGAACCACAGGGCCGGCAACAGCACCAGCAGCGTCGCGACCCAGAATCCAGGGGTGGAGAGCAGGAACACGCTAACGGTACGCGGCAGGTAGTCCTCGATCCGGTCCTGGTGCGTCGCGGCTAGGACGCCAAGAGGGATGGCGAGCATCACGCCCACCACCAGGGCGCCGATGGTCAGCTCGATGGTCACGGGCAGGCGATCGGCGATTTGCTCCAGGACCGGTTTCCGGGTCCAGTAAGAGGTGCCCAGGTCTCCATAGCGCACAAACTGCCAGAGCCAGCCGGCAAACTGAACGTGCAGGGGGCGATCGAGCCCCATTTGAGCCTTCAGTTCCGCGTAGTACTGGAGATTTCCCCGTTCCTCTGGATCGCCGGCCGCCATGAGCAGAGCGGCGTCTCCCGGTATGGCCCGCATGACCAGGAACACGATGATCGTTACGACGAGCGCCGTCGGGATGGCGTAGAGCACCCGGCGGAGAATGTACTGCCTCACGGTGAGGTCACGATGAGACCGGGACCCCGGGCCACTCCGATAGCAACCGGCCGTGACCGGATATGCTGTAGCGTTTCCCCAGGCTCGAGAGCACCCACCAGAGAGCCGCCAGGTTGCTGGTGATCATCGGCACGCCCAACTCTTGCTCCAGTTGCTCCAGCACCGGGTAGGACGCCAGGGGGGCCTGGAAATAGACCGCTTGGATGGCGCCCGCGTCGTGAAAGGCCTGCTTGGTCAACTCCATGACCTGCCCCGACCGTACGGCCAGCCCGTCTGCAATGCAGTCGTATGGCTTGCTCCTCGGGCTGACCACCTCGAGCCCAGCGCCGCTGAGGTATTCTCGCAGGCGGCTGTCCACCGAGTCGTCCCAGGGTGTCATCAGCAGGATTCGCCGGGCGCCGAAGGCCTTCAGTGCGGTGGAGCTTGCAGGCGCCGCCATAGTCACCGGCACCGTCAATGCGGCCCGGAGCTCCTCGAAGATCCCCGGGTTCATCATCTGTACCGGCCATCCCATGACCGCCGCCCCTTGCCAGCCGCCCTCTCGGACCGCCTGCGGCACCCGCTGCAGATATCGTTCCTTCTGGCCCATGAGCGGGCGGTTGGCGTCGTAGCTGGACTTAATGGTGAAGTCCATCACCACGTCCATGCCCACATGTTCAACCCTGACGTCTCCGGGGATCACCTCGTCGAGGCCGCGCAAGCCGCCTCGGACTCTACCAGCCTGGACGAAACCGATCTTTGTGCCTGGTGCCCCGGTCATGTTACGGGACCGCCTGGAGCAGCCGAGAACCGTAAAGCCGCACCGAGTTGTCCCACAGGATCTTTCGCTTGCTCTGGTCGGAGATGGGCTGCTCCTGAAACCAGGGCATGACCTTGTCCGGGTCCGGGGCGTCCGGATGGGGATAGTCTGTATTCCAGACCAAGTTGTCATCGCCCATAAAGTCGATGATCCTGTCGAGCCCCGGCTCGTCGGGGTCGGCGGAGATCACGCACTGCCGCATCACGTACTCACTCGGTTTCATCGGCAAGGGGTAGCCGATGGGTGCGCGTCGGCCATGGCTGTGGTCGTCCATCCGGGGCAGAAAGAAGTGGGCCCAGCCGGCGTTGGACTCCAGAATGCCCAGCCGCAGCTTCGGGAAGCGGTCCAGGATGCCCGTGAAGACGTAATGGGCCAGGTTGATCATGTTGTCCGTGGGGAAGCCGAGGATGTGGTCGATGGTGCCATAGGGGCCTTTGGGCTCGTGCACTGCTCGGAAGGGGGCGGCGCGCCGGTGGCGGTACTCTCCATGAAGGGAGATCGGGAAGTCCCGGTCGCTGGCCAACTGCCACAGCGCCTCGTATTCGGGCTGATGGAGCCACTTCCCTTCTGGCAGCAGGGGGTTCCGTACTGACACCGCCCCCAAATCCTCAACGGCCCGCCGCGCCTCCTCGATCATGCCCGGAGCGTCGCCCGCAGGCAGCGTGGCTGTGAACTTGAGACGTTTGGGGTCCACGCTGTTGTACTCGTGGCACCAGTTGTGGTAGGCCCGGGCCATAGCCAGCCCGATGTCTGGGTGGTGGTTTGCGATCTCCATGATCCGGTTGGCGTTGGTGGAGAGAGCCACCTGGATGTCCCAGCCATACCGGTCCATGTCTTTCAGCCGGACCTGGGCCGACCACCATTCGGTGTAGGCTTCGCCGTACTTGTCGGCCATGTACTGGTCGTGGTGGGCTGGCGGTGCGCTGGAGCGGTCTATCTCCGGGATCACGTCGTTCTCGGCATAGACAAAGAAGTTCCGCCGCACCCCGATGACCTTGGGCACCCTATCCCGGAACGCAGGCTCCACGTAGCGGTCCCACAAGTAAGGCGGCTCGTGGTGGTGCGCGTCGGCGTCGATAACCTTGAACCCGTTCCACATAGGAAAACCTCCTGTCTACTCTGCCTGCTGCTACCCGATCCTCACTTACCTCAGCGATGTCATTGGCCCGCAGCCTAACGGCTTCCGCACCGGGCGTCAATCCAACAATGGCGCTTGGTCCACCACTTCCGAGGCTGCCCAGGCTCCCCCTTGGTGAAACGATTTGGTGGCGGAGGCTTTCCAGCCTGCGCAGCCTCGGCCTCGCTGAAAGACCCTCCCGCCAGCTGGTGGATTACGGTCCGACGGACGTTTGACAGGGTCAATCCTTGCGTGATACATCAGGCTGGCATTGCCGATTCCTCACGTTGCTGCGGGACCTGGCGTACGAACTTTACCAGAACAGGGAGGTCAAGCTGATGGCGGTCATCGATGCAGATTGCCACACCATAGAGACGGAAACGACCTGGTCCTATATGACCGGAGAGGATGAGCAGTACCGACCGCGCGTCCTCGCCGCCGCAGGAGGCCGGCAGGGGTCCCGTCGCGAAGAGATGTGGTTCTTCGACAGTACGCTGGCCAACAAGCGGGCCTTCCCCTCTGATAGATCCCGGGTGTCCGCGGAGTCCGCGCAGATGGAGGATATCGACGCGCGCCTCGGAGACATGGACCGGTTCGGGGTGGATGTCCAGGTTCTCTACCCAACGGTCCTCCTGGGCGCCGCGGCCATGGCCCGGCGCGAGACCCAGGTAGCCATGTGCAAGGCCTACAACCGCTGGGTGACGGACCGCGTCAAGGATACCAAGGGTCGGCTCCAGTGGGTTGCCGCGATACCGTACGAGACCATGGACGCTGCCCTCAAGGAGCTAGAGTGGTGCAAGGCCAACGGCGCCTGTGGGGTGCTCATGCATGGCTTGCTTCGGGATCGCACGGTGGTGGACAGTTACTACTTTCCCGTGTACAGCGCAGCGGAGTCCATGGGCCTGCCCATTACCATCCATGCGGGCCTGCGCAACCATTCCTTCGAGGGCATCTTCCACTCCCGTTCCACGGGTATTTGGAACGCCAAGTTCCCGGTCATTGGATCCATGCACGCCCTGTTCCAGAGCGGCATCCCGGCCAAGTATCCGAAGCTCCGCTGGGG
>CAZPYZ010000081.1:0-11451 GCA_964590215.1 uncultured Dehalococcoidia bacterium
GGCTTTCACCTGACGAGACACTGGAGCGGGGCCGAAGCCCGAGGGGGTCCTCAGAAAGAGGGCGGGAACTACCCCTTTTGGGAGGAAGGAACCACCGCAACGGGGGTGTCAGGGCGCTCCGCGCCGGACTACGTTGTGAACGATTAGGCCGGAAAGGCGGACGGGCAAAGCGTTTCAGGGTTCACCCGAAGGTGGGCACTACAGGAAGGACTGTGGTCAACGTACCGGTAGTTGCGCCAGGAGCCGTCAGCGAGGTCCCGCCGCCCCAAGAGAACCCGGCGGGAATGTACTATCACATGCTCCTCGCCCGGCTCCTGGACGAGCGGATGTGGGCCCTACGTAGCCAGGGGGTCGCGACCTTCGTGATCTCCGGCCAGGGGCACGAAGGGGCGCAGGTGGGGAGCGCTTGGGCGCTCCGCCCAGGTTACGACTGGGTGTTTCCTTACTACCGGGACCTTGCGGTGATCCTCGTGTTGGGAGTGAGCCCCCGGGAGGTCATGCTGGGCTTCCTTGGAAAACGGGATGATCCCTCCAGCGGCGGGCGCCAAATGCCAGGCCACTATGGACACGCCCGTCTTAGGTTGTTTTCCATATCAAGTCCCGTCGCGACCCAGATTCCTCAGGCTGCGGGCGTGGCCCTTGCCAGCCGCTATCTGGGAGAGGATGCCGTGACGGCCGTCTATTTTGGCGATGGCGCCACCAGCAAAGGTGATTTTCACGAGGGCCTCAATTTCGCGTCGGTCCACCGCTTGCCGGTGATCTTCATCTGCCAGAAC
Source organism: uncultured Dehalococcoidia bacterium (assembly GCA_964590215.1). Taxonomy (GTDB): domain Bacteria; phylum Chloroflexota; class Dehalococcoidia; order SHYD01; family SHYD01; genus CAZPYZ01. Next base: position 777 of record CAZPYZ010000081.1, read on the forward strand.
AACCGCTACGCTATCTCGACTCCCCCGGAGAAGCAGATGGCCGTGGCCAGCGTGTCCGAGCGAGCCGCCGCTTACGGCATTCCAGGTGTGTCCGTGGACGGCTGCGAGGTAAGAGCAGTGTACGAGGCCACCAGAGAGGCTGTGGCCCGGGCCCGCGCCGGCTCCGGCCCTACCCTCCTCGAGGCCGTTACCGTGCGGCTCACTCCCCACAGTAGCGACGATGACCATACCGTCTATCGAAGCCCAGAGGAGCTAGCCCAAGCGCGAGAACGGGACCCGCTTCCCTTCTTCCAGCAACGGCTCCAGGCGCAGGGGGTCCTGACCCCGGCCTTGGAGGCGGACCTGCGAGCGCGGGCGCAGCGGGAGGTGGATGACGCCACCGAATACGCCCTGACGGCGCCCTTGCCGTCTCCCGAGGGACTCATGAACCATGTCTATGCTGCTTGAGGCTCGGCGGCCTCAGACCGAAACCAAAACTATGGTTGAGGCCATCCGTGATGCGCTGGCCGGCGAGATGCGGCGCAACCCACGGGTCATCGTCCTGGGCCTTGACGTGGGCATCAAGGGAGGCGTGTTCGGCGTAACCCGGGGGCTTGTCCAGGAATTTGGCGAGGCTCGGGTCATCGACACCCCTCTAGCCGAATCAGCCATCGCCGGCGTGGCGGTGGGTGCTGCGGCTGCTGGATTGCGCCCCGTGGCCGAGATCCAGTTTGCCGACTTCGTCTTCCCCGCGATGGACCAGATCATCAATGAGGCGGCCCGGCTTCGCTACCGGACCAACGGCCAACTGGGGTGCCCCCTCGTTATCCGGGTCCCTTACGGTGGTGGAGTTCGGGGCGGCCTCTACCACTCCCAGAGTGTGGAGGCCTACTTCTGCCACGTCCCCGGGCTGAAGGTGGTCGCCCCTGCCACGCCCTCGGACGCTGCAGGGTTGCTCATCTCAGCCATCCGCGACCCGGATCCTGTCCTCTTCCTCGAGCACAAGAAACTCTACCGTCTGGGCAGGGAGGAGGTCCTCGCTGACGGGTTGGAAACACCCATCGGCCTGGCGGTGATACGCAGGCCGGGCGAAGACGTGACGGTCCTCGGCTATGGCTTGATGCTTCACAGGTCGCTGGAGGCTGCGCAGCTGCTGGCGGCTGAAGGTATCGACGCCGAAGTTATCGATCTCCGCACCCTGGCGCCCCTCGACAGGGGAACGATCATCGGGTCGGTGGAGAAGACCGGCAAGCTGCTCATCGTGCACGAGGACAACAAGACCGGCGGGCTCGGGGCCGAGCTGGCGGCCCTCGTGGCGGAGGAGGCGTTCTCGTATCTGGACGCTCCCGTCCTTCGTGTGGGTGGCCCGGATGTGCCGGCCATGCCCTTCAGCGAACCCCTGGAGCGGGCCTTTTTGCCTGACACCGAACGGATAGCGGCCGCTGTTCGCTGGCTGGCCGCGTATTAAGCGTACGAAGAGGAGCTAGGTATGGCGTCGGCGATGGAGGATCCACAAGGCGGCTGGAGTAGGGCGCGGGCAGCCTTTGATACCGTCGGACACGGGCCACTGGTCGGTCTGGAGCATGTCCCCGACAGCCGGCCCGACCGGGGTGATGAACACCTGCTTGCGTTAGTGGAAGCCCATATCCAGGCCGAAGGGCACGACCTCGAGGGCTACCGGGAGCTGGCGGCTTCGTCCGATCCCGTTATCTCCGAGCTCATGAAACTGGTGGTGGAAGACGAAGAGCGACACCACGCGCTTCTGAAGCGTTTGGCGACCAGGCTACGAGACGATCTCACTTGGGAGTCATCGAAAGGCGCCCTCCCCGCCGATGCGGCGCCCGAGGCGGCGGTTCCTCACGACCCCGAGCTCGTGAAGGGTTTCGTAGGGCATGAGCACCAGGGTGTCCGCTACTTGGAGACCCTGGCCCGCGAGGCGAGGGACCTGAAACGGCCTCTGGCGGCTCTCCTCCTCGATTCTATGGCCCTGGACAGCCGGAAGCACGAGCTGGTGCTCAGTTACATTGCCGGCAGGCTGGGAGGTGTCCGGTAGCAAGTGGCTGAGCGGGCAAGACACCAGACAGAAGGAGGCCCCCATGTTTAGCAAAATCATCGTTCCCCTGGACGGGTCTGAGCTATCAGAGCAGATCGTTCCCTATGCGGCAACCCTTGCGCGTGCCCTCCTGATGCCCCTGGAACTGCTGCATGTGGTCGACCCGAAGACGATCCAGGTCAGGGAGGCCGAGGCGGATGGACATGAGGTCTTCCTGGAGCAGGCCATAGAGCACCAGGAGAGCTGGGCGAGTACCTACCTGGCCGCGCTGGCCAAACCAATCCAAGCTGCTAACCAGTCGATCCAAACAACGGTGATAGTCGGGGACCCCGCCGCAACCATCGTCCAAGAGGCGCAGCCCGGTGGTGGGAGACTGGTCGCCATGGCCACCCATGGACGGACCGGCCTGGCCCGGTGGGCCATGGGAAGCGTTGCAGACACGGTGCTTCACCAGGGAACCATGCCCCTGCTCCTGTTCAGGCCTGATCCCCGGCGCTCTCGCTCCCACGGGACGCCTCGTACCATCATCGTGCCCCTGGATGGATCGGAAATCAGCGAGCAGGCGCTCCCCCTCGCCGCGGTCCTCGGTCGCGGGCTTGGAGCGAAAGTGGTGGTGGCCAGAGCTGTCTCCCTCCATGCCCTTGCCCCCGTGCCTGCGGGTCCTGGGGTTTATCTGCCCACGTCAACGGCCGGCCAAGCCCGGATGTACCTGGATGGCCACGTCCACGAGCTGTGCGTCGACCGGGTGGATGCCGACGGTGTAGTCCTTGAAGGGGACCCGGCGACGGAGATCCTTGATTTGGCGGAACGGCGCCCTGACAGCCTGGTGGTGATGACCACCCACGGCCGGTCGGGGATTCCTCGCATGGTCCTCGGCAGCGTTGCGGGGGATGTGGTCCGGCGTTCCCCAAGCCCTGTTCTCGTGGTTCGGGCCGCGCATTCCGCCCAGTCAACCTGAAGTGACGAAAGGAGGAAAACGATGGAACTAAGATCGATTATGGCCTATAAACCCTTGTCAGTCCCGCCGAATGAGACGGTGACACGGGCAGCCGCGAAGATGCGGGACGCCAACGTCGGCTGCCTGGTGGTGACCAGCGGAGGCATGGTGGCCGGCATTATTACCGACCGGGACCTGGTGGTACGGTGCCTGAGCCGAGCAGGGGAAGGGAACCACCGCCTGGAGGAATGCACGGTGGCAGACCACATGACCCAGCCCGTGATCACGGCCCGCCCTGATATGGACATCCTGGAGGCTGCCCACCTGATGACCCAGCAGGAGGTCAAGCGGTTGCCGGTGGTCCATGGCGAGGACGTGATGGGGCTCGTCTCGATGTCCGACGTCGCGCAAGCCCTGGACCGCCCTGTCCACGACCTGCTGGTCGGGATGGGGGCCGCCCGGCGTCTTCCGGCGACCATTGGCTGATTACCCTGTGGTGTCATACACAGGGTGGGCAGGCAGGGGATGGCCGCCAGATAACCCGAATGACGTTGACCATCGCTGATTCCAGAGAGAGCCTCGCTCCCGCGAGGCGCTCTCTGCGGTACGCCGGGCATGTGCCCGTTCTCGGAGGTGGAAGTCCTCTACGGCCCAGGGAGTCGGGACCGTTAAGCGAAGGCAAGGGCGTCGCCGTGAGGCGGGGTCTGACGGAAGCCGGAGCCACCGCCACGACCGGACGAACAGAAACCGGGTAGTAGGCCCCAGGCGGCGGGTGAACTGGCCGCAGACAGCGAAACCCGTGACTCCCAAGACCGGCCTGAGGTAAACCCGGCAGGGGGCGACAGAACGGGTGCTTATCCCGGGAGACCTGTCTCTCTGCCGCAAGTATGGGGCTACCGCAGCGGCGCCGGTGCGGGAAGGAGAGACATGAGTCAGCAGAGGCCATAGTACCGGTTGTGTAGCCGTAGGGCTGGCCGGGAAGGGCCGAACACCGGGTCACAAGGTACTGCGGGGAGGCTCGGCACGCGGAATGAGACGGCATACCAGGCGACTGGCCTCCGCTCAGGGAGAGGCGGGTGAACCCCGGCCCGACCTTGGGGAAGGGTCTCCACCGAAGCTGGCGCCCGACCGACGGGGAGCGTTGGCGCCTCAGCGTTTGGGACCCGGTGAACCGCCCGGTGCGGACCCGCATGCCGGGTGGTGTGGTAGGCGGGGCCGGTAACGGCCCCGCCTACCCGATGGGTGTTCTGATGGCTAGCGGGCGATAGCTTTGCGGGCCTGGCAGCGCCCAGCCAGCGCTGATGGCCGGACGAACAGGACAGGGACTGGGCTCAAGTGAGTCATGGCGGCGGCTGTGCTCCCCATTACCGCCCGCTCCAGGCCGCCCGCACCGTGGGTGGCCATGATGACGAGATCGCTCCGTTCCTCCCGAGCAACCTTCGCTATGGTGGTTCCGACGTCTCCGATGGGCGTCCGTACTTCCACCCGCCGGCCATCCTTCCGCAGCGGGCCTGCCGTCCGGTACAGCAGCGCTTGGGCCGCGGTCGCCCGAAGATCAGGGTTTAGCTCCGCGAGACTGTAACCGCTCCCAAACAGCGGGTTTATCGGCTCTACAACGTGGACTAATAGCACCTCAGTCCGAAACAGCTCGTCGAGCAGTGCCGCCTGTCCGAGGGCTTCCTTCGAGAACTCCGACCCGTCGAGAGGGATGAGCAGCCGGAACCGGTGGCCCCGGTCAGCCGGCCACTCTCGCCCGCATTGCCCCGGTACCACCAGGACAGGGACGTCAGCCGACCGCACTACCCGGTCGGTAACGCTCCCGTAAAACCAGCGGCCTACATCGCTGCGGCCGTGCGTGGCCATCACTATGAGGTCTGCCTGGTAGTCGACCGTCGCTCTTTCTATCGCCTCGGTCACTTCGGCGTGGTAAACCCCGGTGACGGCAGGGGCCCCCAGCCACTTGAGCCGCCCTGCCGTGGCCTCGAGAGCCGCCTCAGCCGTATTGGTGTGGGGGTTATCCACGGAGCGGATCAGAACGACCCGCCCCCCGGCGGCTTGGGCCAGCCGCATGGCGTAGGGCAATGCCTTCTCCGAGAAAGGAGAACCGTCCAGCGGAACCAGAATTGTCGCGTACACAAACCCTCCGCTGTGCCGCCTGCTGCCTCAGAACCGGCGGGCAAAGTCGGCGACCACGGGCCGCACGAGCCTTGCAAAGTCCGCGTAAGCAACCGTCAGGGTCAACTCATGGCTCCCCGCTGCGAAGGTGATCTCTGGGTCCTCTGCCAGGCTCTGGTCGACATAAACCGGCATATCGTACAGGTTCCCGAAGGGAGGCATGGCGCCCACCTCGCAGTCGGGGAAGAGCTCGCGGAACTCCCGCTCTTGGGCCAGCTGCAGCTGCTTCATGCCCAGGGCGCCGGCCGCCCGGCTGAGATCCACCCGGTAGATGGCCGGCAATACCAGGATGCAGGGTCCCCGGTCTCCCTGGGCTACGACAACCTTGGCAACGGCTTTCCCCGGGATGTGCTCCGCCTCGGCCAGCCGCTGCGCGGTGTAGGCGGTGGTGTGAGTGAGCTCGCGGAATGCGACCCCTTCCTCGGTCAGGTACTGTTCCAGTTTTCTTGTGCAATCAGTCCGCAACATCTCACGTCCTCCTTTCCCCTTGCGAAAGCGCCGGGTCAGCACTGACGCCGAACGTGACCTTCCGCCCCGGCATCGGACACCGGCAGCTAACAAGCCGTTCGTCTACCTGCGCCTCTTGAAGCCGTGGGCCTCTAGCTGAGACGGCGGCGGCGGCTGCCTGACAGAGGTTCGGCGTCACCCAGCCGTTGGGATCGATGGACCAGCGGTCGACTTCGTGATAACCCCACGCGCAGTCACCCTCCACCGAAGTGACCCGGACCTTCATCTGGTGGCCTGTCCGTGGCACCTTTCGTACCAGGGCCATGCCCTGAGCCAGCCGCCGGGCCATGCCAGGAACCCCCGGGCTCCCCATCATTACGGCGCCAAGAGTGGAGCCCCCTACTCCATGCGGGTTCATAGCCCTTCCTCCTCTCACCCCAGAGCGCCCATCCTGAAGAGCAGCTCCTCATCCAGCTCGTCCTCTTCCTGCTCTTCCTGTTGCTCGAGGACCTCAGGGGTGGCGCGCACCACCAGGACGGGAACGGGGGAGCGCTCGAGGAGGCGCTCCGCCACGCTCCCAAAGACGGCACGGGCGGCGCGACCAAAGCCGTGGCTCATCAATGCGATGAGGTCCACCTCGTGCTCGCCGGCCCAGGTTGAGATGGCGTCGCCGGCCTGAACGCCGGCTGTGACCGCGACCGTCGCCGAGACCCCCTGGCTGGCGAGCGTGTCTTGTAACCGCGCCAGGTACTTGTAAGCGCTCTTCGTCCTCATTTCGATGGGCCTGGGATAGCCCCCTTCCAGCGGCACAGGCTGCAGTACCCGCAGCAGGAGAATCTCCCCGCCCGTCGCCTTCGCCAGCTGGTGAACGTGAGAAAGAATTCCCTCCGCGACTTTCGATCCATCGAGGGGCACGAGTATCCGTTTGTACATGGGGACCTCCTCTCCTGGAGTTGTTTCACTGCTACAGTAGAGGCTTCCCCTTCCCACTGCCCCACCCCTGCGGGGAGTCCAACCCTCCCCCTCTGGGGAGTTTTCTTTGAGAAGCAATGCTGCGTCCCCTGAACACAATAAAGTATGGGGTCGTGGAGCACACCTCCAAGACCCCAGTAGCCTGTCCGCCCTCCTCGCCTACGCAGCGAGAGTCTGTCGGGCCTCCTCGTACTGTTCGCGCGTGATCTCGCCAGCGGCATAGCGCCGCTTCAGCACATCCAACGGCGTGGAACGATCACCGCCTCCAGCAGCCACTGCCCACTTGACGAGGAGCACTACTCCAAGGATGAGCGCACCCCAGAACGCGGCCATCATCAGCCCGCCAAGCAGCGCGACCAGCCAGCCAAAATCCCCGAACCAGGCCGCCCCCGCAGCGGCGCGCCCCATCATTCCCGGTCCCATCATAGTGGGCCACAGGTAGCCCGTCCCCATCATCCCTGGCCCCATCAACGCGCCCGCGACCAGCGGGGCGAACACCAACACCAGTACCAACACCGTAAATGCAATCCACAGCCCGCGTTTGATCTCCATCGTAGCCCTCCTGAAGGTCCCTGAACCTCCACCCCTCAGCGTAGTCCCAGGAGACCGCACAGGCATCCCTCGAATGAGTGGTTTCCTCAGTGAGCGGGCCTACCTTAACAGGGAGGAGGAAAGTGTCACAGGAGTCGCGGCGGGGCCGGGCAAAGACCATTTTCATGGGAAAGGGGAAGTCCTCCCCTCATAGGGAAGACTTCCCCTTTAGAGGCGTTGAGGCTCCAGCCTCAAGCGGCTACCGGCATCGGCCGAGCCGCAAAGGTCAGTTCCCGTCCCGCCAGCGGGCACCGGCACTGCACAGTGCACTCCCCGCACCGCTCCCCGGCGCTGCCTCTGAAGGCGGAAGTCAGGCTGGTCGCTACAGCCTGACAAAGGCGCGGGGTGACCAGGCCATCGGCAGTGATGGTCCAGCGGTTCCTATCGTCGTAGCCCCACGCGCACTCGCCCTTGGACGCCACGACCTGCACGGCCATTCCTCCCCCAGGAGCCGCAACACGGTTGACCAGGGCAAGCTCCGACCGGATCCGCCGCGCCACGGCTGGAACGGTCTCCCCGAGCACCGTCACGGTCCCGGCCATCACGGCCAGCAGCGCAATCGCGGTGAGGTGGTAGAGCCCCAAGGATGCGTGTACCGCAGCAACGGCCACGCCTGCCACCAGCACCAGGCCGAACAGGGCCGCAGGGATTCCTGGCTCACTAACCCCGGCTCGGAACGGCCCGCTGGGCAGCCCCTGCAACGTAACACTGGTCACCGCCGCGGGACTGGCCATGGCGGCCCCTTCCGTCGCCGGACGCCTGGTTGCCAACGCTGCCAAGACAACGGGTAACAGGGCCAGAACCACGAGGGCCAGGAAGAACCCACCTCCGACCATAAGAAACAGCGCGAGTAACGCCAGCATGCTCCCTCCCGCTACTATCCACAAGGATTCCCACGACATCTCTCCTTCACCTCCTTTTTTCGCGGCGTCCGTACCCGGACTCTACCAGCCAGTAGCCTTGGCCACGACCCTCGATAGGGGAGTTTCCTCCTACACGAATAGGGGGTCCCGCTGGCGTCGCGCCGCTCGTTGCCCACGGAGCCGATCGCATCCAGGTGGACCACCCTTTCGAGTAGTCCCGAAACCCCGCTTTCGAGGGTGCCTGTCGCCCCTCCCCCGCTACTACAGTCAAACTGAAAGGAGTCTTCCACGCGAGACAGTACATGACCTTTAGGCGCGTCGATATCCAGGTTTATGGGGTCTCCTCGCGAGCCTCGGAACTCGAACGTTTTCTGAGGGGCTTTCCCTGTGTCTTCTACGCGTCCGTTGATCCCGCGACGGAGACCGCTTATATCGAGTACGATGACCAGCCCACCGATCTCGAGGAGATCCTGGAAGGCGCAGCTCAGCGCGGGTTCAGGATGGGCCGGCCACTCGTCTTTGTTGCGTGAGGGCAACGATGCCTCGCCGGAATGAGGAAGTGGCAGCGGTGCTGGAGACCATTGCCGAACTCCTGGCGCTGAAGCACGACAGGCGTGTGCGAGTTCGGGCTTTCTATGAAGCGGGCCGGACTATCAGCGCCATGCCTGCCGACATCGACGAGGTACGCTTCGAGGGCCGTCTGCAGAAGATCCCGAGGATCGGTCGCTCCATCGCGGCGAAGATCGAGGAGTACTTAACCACCGGCCGCCTCGCCTACTACGAGGACCTAAGGCGGCAACTCGCGTCGCCCCCGGCCCAGCCGGCGGTCGAAGGCGTTCGAGCTTCTCTCCCTGAAGCCCCCAAGGAGACGAACCCTCCCAAAGCAGCGTAAGGCGCACAGCTAATCAAGGAGGCAGCCATGGTTGCCGCAGACGAGCGGATGATCCCCAAAATGCTTCACCGGTTGGAACACGCTGCCCCACCGCCGGCGGGGGTGCTGTCCGTCTATCTCGACACCACCGCAGACCGGGTCGTGGGAGAAGCTCACCTCAAGGCCCTGCGTGATGGCTTCAAGGCGTTACGAGGCCAGCTGATCCCCCCTGACCTTGATCATTTCGAGCAGGCGGCCCGTCGGGCGGAACGATTCGTAACGGAAGAGTGGACGACCGGCCACCCCGGCCTGGCCATCTTCGCCGCGGCGGAACACGACTACTTCTACGCCGTGGATCTGCCGGAGGCGACCCTTGACGCCGTCACCTGGGACCTGGCGCCAGCCCTTGTGCCGTTGCGGGCCTTGTTGAATAACTCCAAGCGCGCCATGGTGCTGCTCTTCGATCAGGAGCGCTCCCGGCTCTTCACTGTGCACTTGGGAGAGGTGGAGCACCGGCGCGCCATCAGGGACGACGTACCCCGGAAGCAGGCGACCGGGGGTTGGTTCGGACTGGCGCAGACCCGGATGGCCCGTCATCATGACGAGCACGTGATCCGGCATGTCAACCACACCGTAGAGGCGTTGCTCGCAGAGCAGCAGAGCCGCCCCTTTCAACGTCTGGTCATTGGAGGGCCCGATGAGGCCGTGGCCATGCTAAAGCAGCGCCTGCCTGGCCCCCTCCGTTCCATCCTGAGGGGAACCATCAAGATTGAACTGTTCGCGTCCGATGCCGCGGTCTTGGAGAGGGTTCGGGATGTTCTCACCGCAGTAGAGCGGCACGAGGAACAGACGGAGGTTGAGGAGCTGTTGGAAGCCGCCGTCACACCGCACGGGGTGGTCGGCGTCGAGGCGACTCTCGCTGCCCTGGGCGAAGGCAGGGTTCATCGGATCCTCGTCAGTGACGGGTTTGCGGAGACGGGTGGGGAGTGTCAGCGCTGCGGGCGCCTGGTGGCCGTGAGCGAGATCTGCTTCTCCTGCGGTGGCCCGGTGAGAGCGGTTACCGACCTTCGGGAACGGATTGTCGCCCAGGCACTGCAGCAACGCGCCAGCATCGAGTTCGTGTCGGGAACCGCCGCGGCCAGCCTGGGCCCTGTCAGTGGCCTTGCAGCTTGGACCAGGTACTGACGCGGGAGGATCGCTACTGTCCTAGTCTAGGTCTAGGAGTGCGGCCGGAAAGCCGCACTCAGTCGAGGGAGGCGGGGGAAACGACCGCTGCGTGAACCTGGGGTCTGGGGCGCAGCCCCAGTGTCACCGGCTTTCCGGCCGTGCTTCTAGCCCTCCCATAACTGTCCGGCCAAGGCCATCCACCGGTGCATGGACGCCGCTAGATCTGGTGCTGAGCTGGCATGCAACCGCAGGCTCAGATAGGCGAACTCACGCGAGTCTTCCGGAGGAACGGAGCACGGCTGGCGCCCTTGCCGAGGCATTGGTCCGGCCCCCCTCTGGTGACGCACGGGTACTGTTCTTCCACCTGCGCGACGGGGATCGCGACGCGTTTGAGAATGTCTTCAGAAAACGTTTTGGGGAGCGGTTCCTCCTTGTTTCCGTCGAGGATGCCCTTGGCTTGGGGCTCTTTGGCCCTCCTCCCGCCTCTCCCGAGCTATCGGCGCGTCTTGGGGACCTCATGGCCGTGGCCGACGGAGTGGACGTGATCGAGTACGTCTGGGCCGGTGTCACGTCCCGAACCCTGTCCTCCATAGCCCATCACTCCGGGCTCACCCCGGCAG
>CAZPYZ010000082.1:0-11397 GCA_964590215.1 uncultured Dehalococcoidia bacterium
TGCAGCCGCGTCGAAACCGGCCCTGCGATAGTAGGGTCGCACATCGATACCTACCAGCTACAGGTCGAAGGCAACGACCTCCTCCTGGTCTGGTCGTAGTCCGGACATCACGCGCGCAGTGGACGAATTCGTGAAAGTCGCTGAAGTATCGGATCTGGAGCCAGACACGGCGCTGCCGGTAACCGTCGGCGACAAAGAGGTCGCCCTCGTGCATACCCAGAACGAGTATTTTGCCCTGGACGGCATCTGCACCCACGCCCACTGCTCCCTGTCCGACGGTGACATCGAGGACGGCAACGTGGTGTGCCCCTGTCATGGAGGCACTTTCGACCCGAAAACGGGAGAAGTAGTCTTTCCCCCGCCCCCGGTCGGCGTGCCGGTTTACCCGGTGCGTGTGGAGGGAGACGATATCTTGATCGCCGAAGAATAGCCTTCCCCGCCGGATGCCCCTGCGGGCACGCGCGTCATTCGAGCGAGTAGGGGCTGTAGCGTGCGGTCGGAGGGCAAGTAACCTGGCGTTCATGGCACCACAGTCTGCCATCTTCGCTTGAATGGAAGCGATACGGGCTATACTGCGAGGGCCATGGCCTTCGAAGGAACGGCGTTCATCGACAAACAAGGCGGGAAGTATGTCGCGCGCTGCCCGGAGATAGGCGTCAGCAGCCAGGCCGACACTATGCTTGAAGTGCTTGACCAGCTCCGGGCAGATGTCCACGCCTATCTGAAGCAGGACCAGCCGGACATCACGCCCGGGGACATCCATCTTTCCGTGATGCGTGTAGAGGTCGAGCTATAGGGTGTGGGAGAGCCAGGCAGGCAGTTGCGCAACGTCCGGTTTGAGCAGGCGGTGCGGGCGTTTGAGCGTCTTGGATTCACGGTTGATAGAGTGACGGGAGCCCATCACGTATTAAAACCTCCGCAGCGCGGCATGTTGGTGCTGCCATCGCATGGAGGTACCATCAAGGTTGGGCTGCGGTTAGATGCGCTAAAGACGGCTGGGTTAGAGATCCACACGTTCCGAGAACAGATGTAGCGATGGAGTATTCAGTCGTCCTGCACCCTAGTGAAGAGGGTGGGTACTGGGCCGAGGTCCCGGCGTTGCCCGGCTGCTACTCGCAGGGGGAAAGCGTCGAAGAGGCCATCGAGCACGTCAAAGAGGCGATTGCAGCGTATCTAGACGTGCTCCGTGAGAGTGGCTTGGCCGCGCCAAACGACGCCCAGGTCGTCTTCAGGGTCCAGGTCCCGGTATAAGAACTCAGAGCGAACCACTCATCGCCACCCCCAGTGCCCGACTTCCAGCTCATCTCCGATTTCCAGCCCACCGGCGATCAGCCGGAGGCCATCGAGAAGCTCTCACGAGGCCTCGAGGCGGGGATGAAGCACCAGACCCTCCTGGGCGTTACCGGCAGCGGCAAGACCTTCACCATGGCCAACGTTATCGCGCGCGCCCAGCGCCCCACCCTGGTGCTCGCCCACAACAAGACCCTGGCCGCGCAGCTCTATCAGGAGTTCAAGGATTTCTTCCCCGACAACGCCGTCGAGTACTTCGTCTCCTACTACGATTACTACCAGCCTGAGGCCTACATCCCTCAGACCGACACGTATATCGAAAAAGATGCTGACATCAACGAGGAGATCGACAAGCTCCGCCACGCGGCAACCAGGGCCCTCTCTGAAAGAAGGGATGTTGTCATCGTCGCCTCCGTCTCCTGCATTTTCGGTTTGGGGGACCCGGAGGAGTACCAGGGCTTCGTCGTCGGCGTTCACCGGGGCGAGAAGTTCAGGCGAGACGTCCTGGTCCGGCGCCTGGTGGACATGCAATACGAGCGGAACGACATGGACTTCACCCGCGGTCGTTTCCGGATCAGGGGCGATACCCTGGAGATCCAGCCAGCCTATGAGGAGATCGCGGTCCGCATCGAGTTTTGGGGCGACGAGGTGGAGCGCATCGTGGAGATTGACCCTCTGACCGGCGAGCTGCTGGCCGACCGCCAGAGCGTGGATCTCTACCCAGCCAAGCACTTCGTCACTTCGCAAGAGAAGCTTCAGGCCGCTATCGCCGACATCCAGGAGGTGCTTGGACAGCAGACGGCCTGGCTCAGCAGCCAGGGGAAGGTCCTCGAAGCTGCCCGCCTGGAGGCTCGCACCAACTACGACATCGCGATGATGCGAGAGGCGGGGTATTGTTCCGGTATCGAGAACTACTCCTGCCACCTGGCCCGCCGCCACCGGGCCACGGGAGATCCTTCGACAGGCTCAGGGCAGGCTAGACCCCTACCCTGTGGCTCCCAGCCCTGGACCCTGCTGGACTACTTCCCCCCCGATTGGTTGATCTTCGTGGACGAGTCCCACATCAGCCTTCCTCAGGTACGGGGCATGTTCCACGGCGACCGCGCCCGTAAAGAAACCCTCGTCGAATTCGGCTTCCGCCTGCCTTCCGCAGTTGACAACCGGCCGCTGAACTTCGACGAGTTCTCCCGGCACATCAATCAGGTGGTCTACTTCTCCGCTACCCCTGCGCCCTACGAGCATGGCATCAGCGAGCAGGTGGTCGAACAGATCATCCGGCCCACGGGGCTGCTGGACCCGACCATCGAGGTGAAGCCGACCCGGGGCCAGATCGACGACCTTTTGGGGCAGATCAGGCAGCGGACCGACCTGGGCCAGCGGGCCCTCGTAACTACGCTGACCAAGCGCATGGCGGAAGAGCTGGCCGACTACCTGAGGGAGATGGGTGTCAAGACCCACTACCTCCACTCGGAGATCCAGACCTTCGAGCGGGTGGAGATCCTGCGGGACCTGCGCCTCGGCGTGTATGACGTGGTCGTCGGCATCAACCTGCTGCGGGAGGGCCTCGACCTGCCCGAAGTCAGCCTGGTAGCGATCCTGGACGCGGACAAGGAGGGGTACCTCCGCTCCCACAGCTCCCTGATCCAAACCATCGGCCGGGCCGCCCGTCATGAGGAAGGCCACGTCATCATGTACGCCGACACCGTGACGGACTCCATGCGCTTCGCCATCGAGGAGACGGACCGTCGCCGCCGCATTCAGGAGGAGTGGAACCGCAGCAAGGGCATCGTACCCCAGAGCATCCGTAAGGCCGTTCGTGACATCACGGACAGAGTGCGCGCCTCTCAGGAGCACGCGCTGGCAGTGGCGGAGACCCAGGCCGCCTATCGCACAAGCCGCGATCTCCAAATCCCGAAGGATGAGATGGTACGGCTCGTGAAGGACCTCGAGACGCAGATGAAGACCGCCGCCCGGGAGCTGGAGTTCGAGAAGGCGGCGATGCTCCGCGATCAGATCATCGAGCTGCGAGGGCAGCTCTCCCTCATGCAGGACGAAGACGTCAAGCGGATGGGGGAGCGGATCACCGGCGCCCCCCGGGGGCGGCGGTAGGAGTGCGGCCGGAACGCCGTACTCCATCGGGCGATGGGGGCCCGAAGGACCGCAACGGGGGGCCGGGCTCTGAGGCGAAGCCCCAGCGTCACCTACTTCGCGGCCTTGCTTCCAGGCTACTGACCGGGCTCACTGCGCTACTGTGTCTGTCGGCCCTTGTTGGTGGTCTCGTTAGTCACGGGACCGGGTTAGCCTGGGCCGGCGTGGGGCCGACGCTGAAGGCGGCCCTCGCCGAAACCCCACCCACCATCGACGGGATTATCTCCCCGGGGGAGTGGGGCACGGCGATTCCGATTACCCTCAACGGGTTCAAAGGCAGGATCGACGCCAGGACCGGACAGCTCTATGTGCTGAATGACAGCGTGGACCTCTTCATCGGTTTGGTCCTGCTCGACCCCACTAACGCACCCAGCGACACCGTCGAAATCGGGATCGACGCCGACCACGACCACCAAGCTAGTCCGGGCAAGGAGGATGCCCTTCGATACGAGGTCGGCGGCGCTGTCGATCTGTACTGGAACGGGCTGGACTGGGCCCGAGATACCACTCAGCACGGCACCGTAGCCCGTACCTACGCAGAGGGGAAGTACACCTACGAGTTCCGAAAACCCTTGAACTCTGGGGACCCTCAGGATATGGCGGTGGCCCCGGGCGCCGGTCTGGGCTTCCGCATCCAGGCCGTCGACGCGGAAGATGCCTTTCGCTACCCCACCGGCAGCCGCTCTCATGGAGAGACCAACGTAGAGTGGGCCCTGTGGGCGGACCTGGTGCTGGCCGCCACGCCCACGCCAGCGCCCGCGCCGGTCCTGTCCGGTCCTGCGGCGAACGCTCAGTTGCAAGTCATGACGACGACCCTGATCTGGAGCAACCCGCCGGAGGTTACCCAGGTCCACGTGCAGGTAATCCCGGCCCAAAACGACGGGCCGGGTGTGAATCTCATCCTTGGGGCTGCCGCCGAGTTGCGCGTCCCGCCCCCTCCCCTCTGGTACGGTCTTCTGCCAGGGATGAGCTACACCTGGCGCGTGCGAGGGAGCACCGCGTCCGCGCCCCTGGAGGAACGTAGCGCCTTCTGGGGACCCTGGTCCGAAGTCCGTACCTTCCACACCCCTGGCCGGGCCAGTGCCCGGCTGTCCCTCGTCTCTCCCGCCGATGGAACCGTGGTCGGAGGAGGGCCGCCGACCCTTCGCTGGGCCAACGACGACACGGATGTGTTCTACTACGAGGTCCAGATGAGCCCCGACATCTATTTCGGCGCGCTTGGCCCCGTGGCTCCCGTCTGGCACAATCTTGTCCACGGCGGCGTGGCCGACCCACCGAATAGCTGGCGCACCCCGGAGCTAGCTCCAGGAACCACTTATCATTGGCGAATCAGGCCCAGGGTACAGGGTGATGGCGCCCCGGTTGGCTGGGGACCGACGTGGCGCGTCAGGACATAATAGAGGATGTGGTCAGATGTCTTTCATGACCCTCAAGGACGAACCAGGAGGTTAGGGGGAATGCCTGAAACCGCCAAGGGGTGGCGCTTCGGGTCACCCGAGACCTCTGGGACGATGCTTCCTTCGACAAGATCATTTATCAGGTGTACGTCCGCTCTCGTATCGATGCGGGCCTCGAGGAGCTACGCGAAGGCGGGGCTGTGCCTCACGCCGAGGTCGTTGCTGGTCTGATGCGACAACAGACAACTGGCGAGTATTGGCAGAGTTAGGGTCCAGCCGTGGCCGAGGGTCGCCGGGCTCGAGGACTCCAGCCTCGCCGGGTGATCAGGGCCTTACGAAAACTGGGTTTCGAGGTAGACCACGTTGAAGGGAGCCACGACACCTTGCGACGTGCGGACGGCAAGCGGGTGGTTATCCCGCACCACGGGGAGGTGAAGGCGGGCCTGCTGCTGGATTCACTCAAAGCTGTCGGGATTTCGTGGGACGAGTTTCAAGAGGCGCTGTGATGGAAGCGAGTTACCTGGTGGTGGTGAAGGCAGACCCGGACGGGGGCTACTGGACACAGGTGCCGGCACTGCCCGGCTGTGGCTCCCAGGGTGACACCATCGAAGACGCTGTCGCGAATACGCGGGAAGCTATTCGCTCCTACCTTGGCTCTCTGGTCAAGCACGGAGAACCTGTGCCCGAGGACCACACGCTGGTCACGCAGGTTGGGGTTAGCGCTTAGCCCGGGCCGCACTTGTTTCCCTGCAGGCCGCGTCTGAGGCAACCGGCGGAGGAAATGCGGGATGGCTGAACCCGGGCCCCGAGTTCTGAGATAGGCTTTGGGAGGGACTGGGATGAAACTCTCACCAGACCAGTACGATTGGTCCAAGAAGTTGAAGCGGGTCAAGGTCAAGGACCCTGCCGTGGCAAAGGCGCTCGCCCGTATCGCCGGCGGGGAGGCTCATTTCGTCCTTCGAACTGAAGGAGGCACAGAGGTCGTGGCCATGAGCCTTGAGGAGTACGAGAGCGTCATGGAAACTATCGACGTTCTCAGCGACGAGGAGACGGTTCAGGGCCTCAAGGAAGGATTGGCCGATCTCGACGCGGGCAGGTTTGTGACTCACGAGCAGGTGTTCGGACACCCATTGAGGGAGCGCCGCCAGGACTAACGTTGCCTGAGGTCAGGTATTCTCCAAAAGCCGAACGCGACCTGGAGAGGCTCGATTCACCTGTTAGAGATCGAGTGGGACGAAGGGTTGAGGCCTTAGCCGGAGGAGATGTACAAGGGAAAGCCTTACGGCACGAGAAGCGTGGTATCTTCACCCTGAGAGTCGGTGCCTGGCGTATCCTTTATCGAAAGTTGGAAGGGAATATGTTGGAAATCGTCTCAGTTGGGCACCGACGAGAGGTTTATCGAAGTCGGTAAACAGTGGTTATTCCGACCGCGGTTAGTTCGTAGGTCGGACAGAAGGAGGCACCCCATGCCTTTCATGACTCTCAACGACGGCACCAACATCAATTACGAAGTCCACGGCTCCGAGCTAGGCCGGTAACGCCTTTGGATAAAAGCCTCTCCCTCGTCCAGGGCGACACGATATGATAGCGCAGGGGTTCTAGCTCCGGCATTCACGCCCGGTAGACATGAACGGACGTATCCCATTTGGAGAGGTGAGCCGATGGCCTTGAGTACGAAACAGGCGGCATTAGAGGCAATCCAGCAGATGCCCGATGACGCGTCGCTGGAGGACATCATGTATCGGCTCTACTTTCGGGCCACGATTGATCAGGGCTTGGAGGAGCTCAGGACAGGCAAGACCGTCAGTCACGAGGAGGTAAAGCGGAGCCTAGCCGAGTGGCTGCAATCGATTGGTCGCTAAAAGCACAGCGTCACCTTCGAGATATTACCGAATATTTGGAAAGTACATCCGCGAGCTATGCGGGAGTATTCGGCGGACGGGTACTGGCCGCAGCCGAACTGGTTAGCGAGTTCCCGAGACTTGGTCGGGTGGTTCCTGAGTACCAGGATAACGACTTGCGAGAGGTGCTTGTCGGCAACTATCGACTGGTATACCACGTGACGGGGGAACATCTTGGCATTGTGGGAATCGTTCATGGAAGTCGCGACTTGCGCGGCGCGTTGGGGAAGACACCATGGGACCTCGGTTAGAGTTGCTGGAAGGAGGCGCCCATGCCTTTCATGACTCTCAAGGACGGCACCAACATCAATTACGAAGTCCTGGGCTCCGGGCCGCCGGTGCTGCTGACCCCCGGCGGCCGCTCCGACATGAACCGCGCTCGAGCCATGGCCGACGCCGTAGCCAGCGCCGGCTACCAGGCCATCCTCCACGACCGGCGGAACTGTGGAGCGTCGGACGTGGTCATCGCTCGCCGCTACGACCCTTCGACAGGCTCAGGGCGAGCGCAAGGCAAGGAGCTGAGCGAGCAGGAGCTGTTCGTGGAAGACGCGTACGAGTTGGTGACCAACCTGGGGGTAACCCCTGTCTGGTCGGCGGGCGTCTCCGCGGGCTGCCGGCTCTCTATTATGCTGGCGGTGAGGCATCCGAGGGCGGTCAAGGGCCTCATCGTCTGGCGGGTGTCCGGCGGCCCCATCGCTGCGGAGCGCCTCTCCCGCCAGTACTACGGAGCGTTCATCGAGGTAGCGATCAAGGAAGGGATGGCAGGCGTCCTCCGGACTCCCTTCTTCGCCGAGCGAGCCCAGCAGAACCCCGCCAGCGGCGATCGTCTGCTGAAGATGGACGTGAAGGAGTTCGTTGCTATCATGCGGGACTGGCAGGACTTTCTTCTGGTAGATCAGCCCGTCGCCGGTGCTACCGAAGAGGAGATGCGCCGCATCAACGTCCCGACCATGATCGTGGCGGGCGGCGACGATATCCATCCGGTCTCCGCGGCCGAGACGCTCCATCGCTGCGTTGCCGGGTCGGAGTATCATTCTCCCTTCTGGCCCCGGGAGGAGCTGGACCGGATCATGCAGAACCAGGAGGAGTACGATCGAAGGACCTTCGAAGCGGTCAGTCCCCTTGTTCTCGCGTTCCTGGCGAAACACGAGCCGGTGGGGGCACCGAGCGTTCGCGGGTAGAGAACGGTTTTCACCCTCACCCTAACCCTCTCCCTGAGGGAGAGGGGAGAGTATGGGGTCTCTCCCTCAAGGGAGAGAGGAATCTTCGCAGGAGGTAGAGTCGTGGCAGTCATGACCCTCAAGGACGGCACCAACATCCACTACGAGGTGCTCGGAAGCGGGACGCCGGTGGTCCTCATTGGCGGAGGGCGCCGGGGGAAGGAATGGATCCGGCCCCTGGCGGAACGAGTTGCGCAGGGTGGCTGCCAGGTGATCGTCCACGATCGCCGTAACTGCGGAGCATCCGACGTAGCCATCGAGCGCGTGCGCGACGCTCAGGGACGGGAGCTCTCCGAGCAGGAGATCTGGGTTGAGGAGCTGAATGAACTGCTAGCGAACCTGGGAGTGCTCCCGTGCTGGATCGGCGGCACGTCCGCAGGCTGCCGCGTTTCGCTCCTGATGGCGATCCGGCATCCCGAATCCGTCCGGGGTTTGCTGTTGTGGCGGGTCACCGGTGGGGAGGTCGCCGCCCGGCAGCTCGGCTACGACTACTACGAGCAGTTCGTCGAGGCGGCGGAGAAGGACGGAATGGAGGGCGTCATCCGCACCCCCTTCTTCGCCGAACGGATCCAGCAGAACCCGTCGAACCGGGACCGGCTGCTCGCGATGGACCCTAAAGACTTCATCGCCATCATGCAGTACTGGCGGACCTTCTTCACGGCCGAGCACGTGGTGCTCGGCACCCCGGAAAAGGACCTGCGGGCAATCAAGGTCCCGATGCTGATCATCGCCGGCGGAGACGACGTGCATCCCACCAGGGTGGCCGAGAAGCTCCACGAGTATGTACCGCACTCCGAGTACCATGCCCCCCAGTGGACCAAGGAGGAATCAGATTATCTTCTGGCCCGCCCGGAAGAGTATGCCCGGGCCACGGCCGAGAAGGTCCCG
This sequence comes from uncultured Dehalococcoidia bacterium, assembly GCA_964590215.1. GTDB lineage: Bacteria > Chloroflexota > Dehalococcoidia > SHYD01 > SHYD01 > CAZPYZ01. Next base: position 8,845 of record CAZPYZ010000082.1, read on the forward strand.
CCGGTGCTGCTGTCGTTTCTGGCCAAACACGAACCGGCCGCAGCCCGGGTGTGACCAGGAGGAACACGTGGACCACCGACCGTTACCCGTTCCCGTCCCGAACAGGTCCCTCGCGAGGGGTCCGGCGCCGCTCCCATCGCTGGTGCTAGGTGGCGTGGCTCTGCTGGTCGCCGGCAGGGCGGCGCGCTGGGCTATGGGACAGTTGATCTCTGGCTTGTTAGACAGAGCCCTGGAGCCGCGACCGCCGTCGTCGCTCCAGGTTCAGAAGAACCAGGCCATCACGCTCCCACCCGGCTCTCGGGTCATTACTCGTGTCTGGTGGCAAACCGAGGTCTATGTTCCTCCAGCTGCGAAGCGGAGGCGCTGGCCCTTCGGGCGGGGCTGGGGACTGGGGACTGGGGACTAGAGACTGGGGACTCGTCTATATCCCCCAGGCGCCGCTCAGGTGGATGTTAGCGCCATTGACATAACGCGCCTCATCGGAGACCAGGAACCTGGCGATGGCCACGGCATCGTCGACTGTGCCAACATATCCGGCCGGGATGTTCCGCTCCATTCTTGCCAGTTCTTCGGCCGGCGCACTCCCTGAGTTAATGAACCCCGGAGAGATGGCGTTCACGGTGATCCCGTAAGGCGCGTACAGGCGGGCCAGGGTCCTGGTGAGGATCAGGACCCCAACCTTGGCGATGTAGTGGGCAGTGACGTGGGTCTGCGCGACCATCTGATCGGCGTTGGCCATGCTGAAGTTCACGATCCGGCCCCACCCGCGCTCCTTCATCCCAGGAAATACCGCGTGACTGAGGTAGAACACGGGGTGCAGGTTGTTGTCGAACATCTCGTGCCACCCCTCGTTCGTCTCCTCTAACAAGCTGACTCGGTGGTAGGGACCGGCACAGTTGAAGAGCGCGTCCACGCGCCCAACATGCGCGACGAGCTCCGCCGCGGCCACGGGATCCGAGACATCGCACCGGTAGGCCCGGCCGCCCGTCGCAGAGGCCGTCGCTTCCGCTTCCGCCTGGCTGGTCCGGTAAGCCAGGGCGATCGTCCAGCCCTGCGTCGCCAAGGACAGCCCGATGGCCCGGCCGATGCCTTTGGCCCCACCGGTGATAAGGGCAACGTTATCAGCCATCGGACTCCTCCGTTCTGGCCGCCGCCACGGGCCTGTTTCCCCGGCCAGGTTCCGTTTCCGTGGGTATTCGCCGTGATGGCGGTGGGCGCAACGAGCCGAAGCAGACGGCACCCCCGATGAACAGGGGAACCATCCCCCATAGAACCGGGCCGTAGCTCCCGGTCTGGTCGTACACGGCTCCGGCCGCCACCGGGCCGATAACGGCCCCCCAGGTATAGATCAGCCCCATGGTGCCGCGCAGCGTCGCGAATCTGGCCCGGCCGAAGAAGTCCCCGACCATGGCCCAGTTGAGGGGGATGACGCCCTGCACGATAGCAAGCAGGACCACGAAGACCCAGATGCTCCAGGTCGCCTGGACGAACTGCAGCTGCAGAAGAGCCAGGAGGCCCACCACCATCCCTCCGGCTAGCACCAGTCGCTTGGGCAGCTTGTCGCCGGTAACACCGATGGCAACGCGGGTCAAGATCCCGAGCAGCCCCAGACTGCCCAACGCGAGGGCCGCGGTTGGCTCCGAAGCGCCTTTCCAGACGAACATCGGGATCATGTGCACCGAGAGGGTGTTCATCACCGCGAGCCTCAGGGTGGTCGCCATGGCCAGGATCCAATATGAAGCCGTTCCGAGGGCCTCCCTGACGGTGAAGTCCCGGGGCGCAGGGCGGCTTCCCGCGACGGTGGCCTGAGGCAGGGGGGCACCATCGGGAACCAGCCCAAGCCGCTCTGGGGACCCGACAATGAGTAGAGACACCGGAAGTACCAGTGCCCAGAGGGCGATGCCCGATATCACGCTGGTCGTCCGCCACCCATGTTCTGCGACCAGAAAGGCGATGACAGGCGCACCCACCGCGCTTCCCAAGTTGAAGGACGCCTCACTCAGGGCGAAGGCCAGCCCCCGCCGCCGGATGAACCACGAGTTGACGGTGGTCATTACCGGGTGCATGAAGCCGGCGTTGTACGCAATGGAAATAACCGCCAGATAGACGAAGAGAAAGCCGAGGAAGCTGTCTACCTGGGACAGCATCAGGAAGCCAACCCCTGTCACCAGGGCTCCGCCGAAGAGCACAGGCTTTGGCCCGAACCTGTCCACCAGCCAGCCTGCTATGGGACCCTCGATGGCGCCTTCAGCCCGTGACAGGGAGAAGATGAGAGAGGTCTCGGCCCTGGAGGTGCCCAGGTCACGGCTCACCGGGAGGAAGAAGACGGCGAATCCGGTGTGATAGATGGCGCTGGCGACGGCGTTCGTCCATCCGCCAACGGCCACCATCTTCCAGCCGTAGAACAGGCGGGCGGGCCATCTGAGCATGGGGCTCCTATTCTAACAGAGCCCTAGAACCTAGCCAGGTGAACCTGAAAGCCGGGAGCTGGCGTAGTGCGTGGTGCGTAGTGAGTAGGGAAGTGCCCCCTCCTACTCACGACTCCCTACGCAC
>CAZPYZ010000083.1:0-11379 GCA_964590215.1 uncultured Dehalococcoidia bacterium
CTCCCTCTGGGAGAGGGTTAGGCGCCGTCCTGAGGCTCTCGAAGGGGTGAGGGCCCCCTACCCGGCGTACCGGTAGCCGACACCTCTCACCGTCTCAATTCGCGCCGGTTTGGAGGGCTCCTCCTCCAGCTTCTCCCGCAGGCTGCGGATGTGGACCGGCACGGTGCGGGCGTCGATAGCCCGATCGTAGCCCCACACCTGCTCCAACAGGCGCTCGGCGGAGAAGACGTGCCCGCGGTTCCGCACCAGGAACGCCAGCAGGTCGAACTCCTTGGGGGTCAGCGAGACGGGTGTTCCTCCTCGCACGACCCTGTAGGGCACGTCTATCTCCAGGTCGCCTGCTACAAGGCGTTCTGCCACGGCCGCCGTGCCCGCCTTGTCCAGCTCCGCCTGGAGGAGCTCCCGCCGCCGCAACAGGGCCTTCACCCTGGCCAGCAGCTCCCGCATACTGAAGGGCTTCGTGAGGTAGTCGTCCGCGCCCAGCTCGAGCCCCACCACCCGGTCCACCTCATGTCCTTGGCGGTGAGCATGAGAATGGGTACCGCACTCCTCTGTCGCAGGCGGCGGCAGACTTCGAAGCCGTCCACCTTGGGGAGCATCACGTCCAGCAGGACCAGGTCGGGGTTCTGGACAACTGATTGCAGTGCGGCCTCACCGTCTTGTGCGGTGAGCAGGTCGTACCCTTCATGACGCAGGTTATACGCGATGGTGGTCAGGAGGGAGCGTTCGTCCTCTACTAGCAGGATAGTTGCCACAGGATCTCCTTTGACGTGGCCACTCGCGGTGTCTTCATCGTAAGTGTAGCGACAACGCGAAGTCACCACTCAACAGGGCCCCCCTAGTCCCCATGCCTTAAGCCCTGAGTGATGACGAGCGTCTCGGCGGCGCTGACCCCAAAGCGCTGAAGGGCGTGCCGCGCCATCTCGATGGCAAGCTCTCGCTCCCCCAAGACCGCCTCGTTCACCAGATCGCCTTGGAGATACGTCCATTCCGCCTCGCTATGGGTCCGGGCTACGATGTCGAGACCCGGGTTGACTCGGCGGGTATGGTCCACGATGAGCCGCACCGAGGCGGGGTCGGGGATAGCCGCGAGCAGGATGCGAGCCGTGGCGAGGCCTGCGTGCTCCAGGAGGGCGGGGTTCGATGCGTCTCCATAAATAGCCGAGACGCCGCGGTGCCGCAGTTCCTCGACAATCCGGCGGTCTTGTTCAATGACCACATAACGGAAACCGCGGCGGGAGAGCGCCCTCGCGATGATGCTCCCCACCCTGCCGTGACCACAGAGGATGGCGTGGCCCCGGGGTTCGGTTGAATCCGAAGTCAGGGGAAGCCGGGCAAGGGCGCCGGCTCGCCACCGGACCAGGGCTGTTAGGGGGGCCCAGTTGCTGAGCTGGGGAGCTAGGGCCTCAGCCGCCCGAAACGCCAGTGGGTTCAGGCCGATGCTCAGGATGGCGGTGGTGATCACGAGACCGTAGCCGTCAGCCGGTAGTAGCCCCAGCTGGAGGCCGACCCCGCCTAGGACGAAAGAGAACTCACCGATTTGAGCCCGTGCGGCTGCCACTGGCAGGGCCACCCGGACGGGATACCCCACTACCAGGACGATAAGCAGCGCCAGAAGCGGTTTCAGAATGAAAACCGCCGTCAGGGCCGTGAACAGTGCACCGGGAGAAGTCACGAGGATAGCGGGGTCGAACAACATGCCTGCCGATACGAAGAACAGCACCGCGAAAGCGTCTCGCAGGGGGAGGGCGTCGGCCGCAGCCTGATGGGCGAGATCTGACTCCCCCACGACGACGCCGGCAACGAAGGCGCCGACGGCCAGTGAAATGCCGAAGAGGGCCGTGGCTCCCAAGGCCACGCCAAGAGCCAGCGCCAGCACCCCGAGGGTGAAGAGCTCTCGAGCGCCGGTGCGTGCGACCACGGCGAGGAGCCAGGGGACAGCCCTTGCGCCGACGAAAGCGACAAGCACGGCGAAGGCCACTAGCTTGGCCAGGGTTTCGAGGACGGGTAGCACGACCGCTCTGGGGTCGGTGGTCATTAGAGGTGGGATGAGGACAAGCGCAAGGACCGTGAGCAGGTCCTCGGAAATAAGCCAGCCGGCCGTGATCCGCCCATGAGCCGAATCTAATTGTCCCCGGTCGTTGAGCGCCCGGAAGGCGACAACGGTGCTGGCGATGGACAGAGCGAGGCCCAGGACGAGCCCAGCCGGAAGGTCCCAGCCCGCGAATGCGGCCGCGTAGGCCGCCGCAGCCGTCAAGATAGTGGTTTGAGCTACCGTGCCGGCGACAGCCACCCCCCGCACAGCCAGGAGGTCCCGGACTGAGAAGTGGATCCCGACGCCGAATAGCAGCAGGATCAGCCCGATGTCCGCCAGTTGTGCGGCCAGGGCCGGATCGGCGATGAAACCCGGGGTGAAGGGTCCCACCGCGATTCCTGCGAGCAGGTAACCGAGGATGGGGGACTGACCCAACCGGTGGGCCGCCAGACCCGCGGCGAAGGCGAAGGCCAGGCTGATGGTGACGCTAGTGAGAAGAGCGGTTTCGCCGTGAGCCATCGGTCTACCATACCCTGCTTGTCATCCTCACCGCCAACTTTCGCCCCCTCGGGCCCCATCCAAACAGGGAAGACCGCTAGCGCTAGCGGCCTTCCTGTTGACCTCGCATTATGCTTTGATAGCTGTGTCAGGGGACTCCAAGTCAGCGCGGGTTATGCTGGAGCACTTGTCGCTGTGGCGGCGGTGAGCCTCCTCATCTCGTTGGTCGAGCAGCATGCGCACTTGGCCAATATCTCGATGGTGTACCTGGTCCGGTGCTGGCTACGGCAACCGCCTTCGGGAGCGGACCCGCAGTGCTCGCCGCGGTGGTGGCCTTCCTGACCTTCAACTGGTTCTTCGTGAACCCCGTTCATACCCTGGTTGTCGAAGATCCCGGTGAGTGGGTGACGCTGGTGTTGTTCCTGCGGACCGCAGTTGTCACCGGTCAACTGGCGGCCGGTCAACGGCGGCGAGCAGAAGCGGCCAAACAGCGGGCACAGGCGGCGGTGCTCCGGGCCCGCCTGCAGGAGCAAGCATCCGAGGTTGGGGTATTGCGGCGATCCGATGAGCTGAAGGACACCCTCCTCAACGCGGTCTCTCATAACCTCAGAACGCCCCTCGCCTCGATCATCACCCGGGCTGGCAGCTTGCGTCGAAAAGACCTCGATTGGACCGGGGTCGAACGACGGGAGATGGCTGAGGCCATCGAGCAGGAGGCGGCCCGGCTGAATGGCATCGTCACCAATTTACTGGACCTGTCGCGGATAGAGGCTGGAGGGCTGGCGCCGGTGAAGGAGTGGCACGAGCTGTCCGCCCTGGTCGACGATGTGGCCGGCCGGCTGGCGCCTCTCGCCGCCCACCATGAGCTGGAGGTCCCCGTGCCCGACTGCGTCCCGCCCGTCCCGCTGGATTGGGTACAGATCGACCAGGTGCTGTCGAACCTCTTGGAGAACGCGACCAGGCATACGCCACCCGGCACCCGGGCGACTATCTCCGCGGAGAGCGTCGGTGGTGAGGTGCGGGTTATGGTGGAGGACTCGGGCCCGGGATTCCGCCAGAGGCGCTGCATCACCTGTTTGAGCCGTTTTTCCCAGGAGGCCGGGCTGCGGCGCCGGCCGGAGTTGGCCTGGGCCTGGCGGTGGCCAAGGGGCTGGTGGAAGGCCGCGGGGGAAGGATCTGAGCAGAGAGTGGCAACGGGGGCGCCCGTTTCGTGTTCACTCTTCCCCTTAGAGGACTACCTGCCCCAGAGGACGAAGACGGCGTACCGCCGGCAGGGGAGCCTCCGCCCTACGAGGGCACCGGACTGCCCCTGCCCGCCTTCGAGGGCCACAGGCAACGGCACCGGCCCGATAAGGAGCCGGGTGCTCGTTGAGCTCAGGAAACGAGGCCAGAATCCTGGTGGTTGACGATGAGCCCGCGATCCTGGGGGCGGTTCGCACGCTGCTGCGGCGGAATGGCTTTCAGATGGAGACCGCAGAGAACGGCGGGCAAGCCCTGGATTGCTACGCGCGCCGCCCGCTCGATCTGGTGCTCCTCGACCTTGGCCTCCCCGATGTCAGCGGACTGGAGGTGATCCGCTCGATCCGGCAGCGCTCTGACACGCCAATCCTGGTGTTCTCGGTGAGGGGCGCGGAGCGGGACAAGGTGGCCGCCCTTGATATCGGGCCTGACGATTACCTGACCAAGCCCTTCGGCGTGGACGAGCTGCTGGCCTGGGTGCGGGTCGCAACCTTTTAAGCATGGGAGGGTGTGTCCCCTTCTTCTGTTGTGTTGTGTTGTTATCGAGTCGAGGTCCCGTGAGGCTTCCGGCCGGAGTAATATGATTGAAGGTGTGCTCAAAACGGGCTCATCGCGGCAACAGGCCCTTCAACTTCTACCCACCGGTGCGCCCGTACCGGTCCTCCAAACGGACCACGTCGTCTAGTTGTGTTGTAGAGACCTCGAAGAAGTCGCAGTCGGCGAGGGCTTCGAGGCGATGGATGGTGCCCGGCGGGATATGGAAGCTGGCGCCGGGCTTGATGGGCTCACGGACCGCCCGCCCGTCGCCGTCTTGGGAATGGAGGACCGCCTCGCCCCGGTAGAGGTGTATGGTCTCGTCCTTCTCCCGGTGGTACTGGAGGCTGATGGCGTGGCCCGCATTCAAGTGGAGGATTTTGCCGGCGTAGGTGGGCGTCAGGGCTATGAGCAGCTCGTAGCCCCAGGGTTTCTCTGTGCGTTTTGGTGAGATCGGCTCGATCATGGGCGCTGAGGCTCCAAAGTCATAGTTTCAAAGCTCACGGGTCCACCAAGTTCTGTACACGGGTTCCGCTCACCCTGAGCTCGTCGAAGGCGACCGGGGGCTCATGGTTCGACAGGCTCACCATGAGCGGCAAATACCTACAAAAAGTTGGTACACCAAGCTCACGGGTCCACATGCCTCTGCTTCGGGACCCGAGCGGTTGGACCATGAACCTGGAGACCAATCATATGGCAGGAGGAACCGCTCTTTCATCCGAGGGTCCCAACCATAATCCAGGCTCTACAGGTATGCTCACGAACGAATCAGCGCACCCGGTGGCTCGTCCTTCGACAAGCTCTCAGGATGAGCGGAGATGGGGGATCAGGGCCAATGTATCGTGCTCACCCGCCCCTCAACCCAAAATGGCGGAACCATAGCAACCTAGGGAGATGCGAGCTGGAGTACTAACGTCTCGGTGGTCCAGACCGGTACGCCGCAGCCGAAGAAGTCCAGGTCGGTGTCCAGATGGCGGCGTCGCTCGCCAGCGCCAGGGCGACTGTCGGCGCGTCGGTGGGATCGCGGGGCACCCGTCGCAGGGCCACGGCCAAGTAGGCGCTATATCCAATAGGCTGCCACAACGTTGGTCTCGCGGCTGCCACCAGAGCGCTCCTCAGAAACTCCGCCGCGTCCCGGCTGGGCAGGCCGAGTCGCGACGCAACCAAGGCGGCTCGGCGCCGGATTTCGTGCTGCGCCTCACCCGAGGCTTCTGCGGCGATGAGCAGGTCCAGTCTCGGATCCGTAAGGAGCAGACGCCCCGCGGCGCGCAGCGCTTGTGCTACCAGGGCGCTGGCGTCAACGACCAGGCGCATAACGCTTGGCGGCCGCCTTCTTGCGCCTCCGCAGCAGGTGTGAAAGATCCGGGAACGGCGCCTTCCAGTTCATGGCCTGGGACAGCTCATCCTCCGTAATGCCGGTCTCCTCCATGATCTTCCGCTCAATCCGCTCAAGCCTGCCTAACGCCTCTACTACCTTGTGGTGTGGCGTCCTGGGGAGGTAGTACCCAATGGTCTCCCCACGACGCTTGATGGCGATGGGCTCCTCGCTGGACAGGTAGTGGCTGGCCTGGTCCCGGAACTCTCGTACGCCGATTTCTTTCATCGTGCCCTCGAACCCATCGATGTGGTCACGAGTATATCAATGAGTCAGGAATTGGGTGGCCATCTCGATGAACCTCTGGGGCCCTTCCAGGCAGGGGTCATGGCCGGCCTTCGGTACCGTCTCGCGGTGCTGCCTTGGACTTTGGACCTTGGGCCTTGGACCACCTATAACCCCGCCATTTCCCGGCCTGCGGCGAGCAGTTCTTGCACCGCCTCCGGGGACGGGCACTCGGCATAGATCCGCAGGACGGGCTCGGTTCCCGAGAACCGCACCAGCAGCCAGCTGCCGTCCTGGCAGAAATAGCGAACCCCGGCGATCGGGGCGCCATTGCCGCCGAAGACCTCCTGGCGTGTGACGTCGCGTCCATCGACCTTGGATCGCCTCTCGGCGACTCTCCCGATGATCTGATCCCGCTGGTCATCCGGATAGTGGAGGTCCACGCGATCGTAGTAGTGCGGCCCCACCAGGCTGTAGAGGTACTCGATGAGCTGGCTGGGTGTCTTGCCGGTGGCCACCATGAGGTCCAGGAAAAAGAGGCCTGCAAGGATGCCATCACGCTCGGGGATGTGGCCCCGGAAGCCGTAGCCGCCGCTCTCCTCTCCACCCATCAGGGCGTCCAGCCGCATCATCTCCGGCCCCACGTACTTGAACCCGACATCCGTCTCCACCACCGGGACGTCGTAGCGCTCGCCCAGGCGATAGAGCATGTTCGTCATCGTGATGGTCTTGATGAAGGGCCCGCGCATGCGCCGCACCTCGAGGAAGTAGAGGGCCAGCAGCGCGTAGACCTGGAGTTGGGTGACAAAGTCCCCATGCTCGTCGACGACGCCCAGGCGGTCTGCGTCGCCGTCGGTGGCCAGCCCGACAGAGGCGCCGCGGCGCACGGCTCTCTCCAGCCTATGGAGGTTGCGTGAGATCGGCTCTGGCTGAACCCCGGCGAAGGACGGGTTGCGGATCCCGTTGAGCTCCCTGACCGTGGTCGAACCGCCGGAGAGCAGCCGTTTGAGATAGCCGGCGCCGGCCCCAAACATAGAATCCACGACGATGTTCAGACCGGCATTTCGGATCCCTGCCAGCCGCTCGGTGGTGAGCAACCGGCGGATGCTCTCCTCGTAGGCTGGATCCGGGTTGATCAGGCGGACGGCGCCCTGCTTCAACGCCGCATCAAAGGGGATGCGCCTGACCCCTTGCGAACGGGCCAGCGCCGGCAAGCAAGCCTCGACCTGGTCCACCACGTCCTGGGGAGCGCTGCTCGCGTGATCGTCCTTGATCTTGAACCCGTTGTACTCGGCAGGATTGTGGCTGGCGGTGATGACGATGCCGCCACCTGCGCCCATGTGGCGGATGGTGTGGCTGACGACCGGCGTAGGCGCCGGACGGTCACAGAGAATGACCTTGATTCCGTTGGCTGCCGCCACCTCAGCGGCCGCCCGTGCAAAGCGATCCGAGGCATACCGGGTGTCATAGCCGATGACCAAGCCTTTGCTCGCCTTCCCCGATTCCTTCAAATAGCGGCACCAGGCCTCAGCGCAGAGGCGAACGTTCTCGAAGGTGAAGTCCTCGGCGATGATCGCCCGCCAGCCGTCCGTCCCAAACTTGATGGGGGGGATGTTGTGAGGCATTGCCGGCCTTCCCCGTGAGGCGCCTGATCTAGCCTTACGGGAGGTGGCGGAAGTGGTCACGCCAGGCCTACCCGCAAAACCGCTTTAGGTCGGCGTCGACCATGAGCTGCATCAGGCCTGCGAAGGAAGTCCTGGGCTCCCATCCCAGCTCTTTCTTGGCGAGGGAGTAGTCTCCTCTCAGCTCCTTGATCTCCGTCGGGCGCAGCAACTGTGGATCGGCCGCGACGTGGTCCCGCCAGTCCAGCCCGGCGTACTCGAATGCGACCTGGCACGCATCGGCGACCGAATGCGTCGTGTTGGTCCCGATAACGTAATCCTTGGGCGTGTCACGCTGCAGCATCAGGTGCATCGCCTCTACATACTCCTTGGCGTACCCCCAGTCGCGTCTCGCTTCCAGCAGGCCGAGGCGGAGCACGCCCTTCGCGTCCACGAGTGGCTCCCCCACCTCGTTTACGGGCGGGTGCTTCACCCGGTTCTTGATGCAGGCCACCCCCGCGGAGATCTTGCGGGTGACGAAATGGAGGCTGCGGCGCGGGCTCTCGTGGTTGAAGAGGATGCCGCCACACACAAACATTCCGTAGGACTCGCGATAACACCTGGCCATCATGTGAGCATACGCCTTCGCGATGCCGTAAGGGTTGTTGGCATCGATGGGCGTCGCCTCGTTGGCCGACTCCGCGGCGATGTTGCCGTAGATCTCCCGGCTGGTCGCCTGATAGACCCTCGCTTCCGGAGCGAGCTGCCGCACAGCCTCCAGCACCCGGACGATCCCCAGGGCAGTGACCTCCCCGGTGTAGATGGGGTGGCTCCAACTGTCCGCGGGCACCGACTGGGCCGCGATGTTGTACACCTCGTGGGGCCGGTGCTTTCTGATAACGGCCCCCAGGCTGCTCTCGTCGGTGAGGTCGGCGGCCTCGATGGCTATCCTGCCGTAGAGATGCTCCAGGTTCTCTTTGCTGAAACTGGTGCTGCGACGAATGGTCCCGACGACCTCGTAGCCCTTTTCGAGCAGCAGGTCGGCAAGATAGGAACCATCCTGCGAAGAGACCCCAATGATGAGCGCTTTGTTTGGCATCGCTTATGTCCCCTCTCCCAAAGGGAGAGGGTTAGGGTGGGGGTCCTTCAGCTCCCGGCTCACCTCCAGCAGGTCCTTAACGGTATCGATGGCACGCCAGGGAGCATCGCTCTGGAAGCCGAACAGCTTCCCGCGGCTAGCCAGCAATGGAAAGGTGCTTTCCTCATGATCCCCGATGTCAGGGAAGAGAGAAAAGGCGTCCCCGGAGATGACGTACATCCCGGCGTTGAGCCAGTGGGGCAACAGCGGCTTTTCGAGAAAGCCGGTGATCGCGCCGTCGTCCCCGACGCTGGCGATGCCATACGGGCTACGCAACTGGGTGAGGAGCACGGTCACCGCGGCGTCCTTGGCCCGATGCGCCTTGATCATCTCAGCCAACGAGTGGGCGTAGAGATTGTCACCGTTGGCGCCGATGACGAACTCCTCTCCCCTTGGGACCAGGCCGAAACCTTTCTTAAGCGCGCCACCCCTTCCGAGGGGCTTCTGCTCGACGCTGTATTGTATGCGGACGCCCAGAGAAGCCCCATCGCCAAAGTGCTGCATCAGCTTCTCAGCCTGGTACCCGCAGAGAAGGATGATGTCCCGTGCTCCCGAGTCGCGGAGCCACTCCAACGTATATTGGACCAGGGGTTTGCCGTTCACCGGCACCAGGGCTTTCGGCCGGTCGTCGGTGTAGGGGCGCAGCCGCTGGCCTTCTCCCCCGACTATCAGTAACGCGTACAAGACCGGGCTTCGTGAGCAAAGGGGGATTCAAGAGGGATTGTCTGGGGCGGTTTGGCCAACCCGAGCACGCCAGTATTCTAACACTTCCCTCACGGTGGTCTCTAAGGGGATGGTTGGCCGCCAGCCCGTGACCCGCCGGAGCTTAGCGGCGTCGGTCCAAGCCAAGGGGATGTCCACAGGCCGGTACCGGGCCGGGTCCTGCTCCACCTTTATGGACGTCGGCGTCTCTTGGAGCAGAAAGTCGAGCAGGCTTTGGATCGAGACGGCCCTTCCAGACCCGATGTTATAAACGTTCCCAGGCTCTCCCTTGACCGCGGCGAGGTAGTACGCCCGGACAATATCACGAACGTCGGTGAAGTCCCGCCTCGCCTGGAGGTTCCCGACCTGGATCACCGGGGGGCGCTTTCCTGCTTCCACTTCTGCCACCTGCCGGGCCAGGGTGGGCAGAACAAAATCGTCGCTCTGCCCGGGACCGAGATGATTGAAAGGGCGGACCCGGATGATGGGGATACCGAAAGCCGCGTAGTACTGGTACGCCATCAAGTCCTGAACGGCCTTGCTGAGAGCGTACGGATTGGTAGGCAACAGCGGATCCGCCTCCATCACAGGCAGCCGTTGGGGCGTACCGTAGACCTCGCCTGAGCTCACGACAAGCACCCTGGGATGCAGCGGTAGGCCACGCAGCGCTTCAAGCAGATTCATCTGAACAAAGAGGTTGTTGCGCAGGGTTGCTTCAGGATCTTTCCAGGCGAGGCTCGGCGCGGACTGGGCCGCAAGGTGGAAAACCAGGTCGGGGCCCGCGGTTTCCAGGGCCTCTCGCGCCATGCCACGGTCTAGGAGGTCGAACCGGAGGACCCGGGGCGAAGGCGGGTCGCTCTTTGGACGGTCAATCCCCCAGACTTCGAGACCCTCGGCTTCGAGGAGCCCGGCCAAGTGCCGGCCCGCGAACCCGCCGATCCCGGTGATCAGCGCCCGCATCGAAAGTCCAAGGTCCAAGGACCAACGTCCAACGGCCCCGCCCTCGAACGAGTCCGAAGTCCTGAGTCCAAAGGCCTGAGTCCGACGGCCCCACCCTCGAACGAGTTCAAACTCCTAGGTCCAAAGGCCAAAACCACCAGCCCCATGCAGTCATACGGCCCAAGATCCAAGATTCCCCGCCCCGACCTCATGGACGGAGAAGCTCGGCGCTTATCGAAGGCCTAAGGTGGTTTCGTGGTTTAGGGCTTTGGACTTTGGACCTTGGACTTTGGACTGGTGTCGTGGTTTGGGGGGACTTTGAACTTTGGACCTTGGACGTTGGACTCGGTTAGGAGACCGCCTCCTTGCCTCCTTCGACTGGCCGAACTCCCGCCTCGGCCCTGAGGCTGAATTGCTTGTCAGTACGCTCCCAGGGGAGGTCCAAGTCGTCCCGGCCGAAGTGCCCGTAGGCCGCGGTCTGACGGTAGATGGGCCGCCGGAGGTCCAAGTGCTGGATGATGGCAGCCGGCCGGAGATCGAAATGCTTGTTGATCAGCTGCAGCATCTTGTCTTCAGGAACCGTAGCGGTGCCGAAGGTCTCGACGGACACAGATATGGGCCGCGCCACGCCAATGGCATAGGAGAGTTGGAGCTCCACCCGGTCCGCCAGCCCCGCGGCTACGAGGTTTTTCGCCACATAGCGGGCTGCGTAAGCGCCGGATCGATCCACCTTGGTGGGGTCCTTCCCCGAAAACGCGCCGCCACCGTGCCGGGCGATGCCGCCGTAGGTGTCCACAATGATCTTCCGACCGGTGAGGCCAGCGTCTCCCATGGGGCCGCCCACCACGAAGCGGCCGGTGGCATTGATGAAGTACCGGGTCCTGTCGTCCAGCAGGTGTTCAGGCAGGTTCCTCGCTTCAGAGATCATCTGCTTAACAACATGCTTTATGACAAGTTCCTTCACATCCCGCTGCAGCACGTCGGGACTCACCACTTCATCGTGCTGAGCCGCGATGACGACGGCGTCGATCCGCTTAGGCTTACCGTGCTGGTACTCCACGGTGACCTGGGACTTGCCATCGGGCCGGAGGTA
>CAZPYZ010000084.1:0-8919 GCA_964590215.1 uncultured Dehalococcoidia bacterium
GCCGGCAGCCGGGAGCGTGTGGCCAGGACGAAGTTCAGCCCTTCGAGGCACTCCCGCTTGTCCAGCCCGGCCAGCCACTGGCGGCAGATGTCAGGCCGTACTTCGTAGATGGAGCAGGCGGCGACGCCGTCCCGACGGTCCAGGAAGACGCAGCCGCCGGAGGGGCCGGTTACGACCTGGCGCCAGCCGCGGCGCAGCGGATAGGGTCTGGTATAGCGCCGGTTGAAGCCCCGTAGACTGAGGCCCAGGTCGCGGGCGAGGCGGCGCAGCTCGAGGGGGGGCAACAGCGGCTGCCACTTCTCGCAGCAGACGCCGCATTGGAAGCAAGGGATGGGGGAGGAGGTGCCGGCTTCGCCGGGCTCCCGAAGGGGCATTGGCTGAGGGCCTGGAAGCATGCCTCGAGGCAGCTGCGGGCCACTGGCGGTGGGGCTCCCCGGTCGGATTGAGGGTTTCAACGAGCGCCGGAATCTACTAACTGATGGGGCAGGCTTTCAGCCTGCCCAAGGCTACACAGGCTAAAAGCCTGCGCCACCGGCTGGCGGGAGCGACGCAAGCTCGCACGCCGTGGGGCAGGCGGATCATTGAACGTCCCCTCTCCTGACCAGGGGAGTATCCCATGAAACGCCGGTGAAGCGCCACAAGGCCTCCCTCCACGAGCCCTGCTCCTGCGCGGTGGGGCCTTCGGTCACGTCGCCGGCCTGCTTGCGGTGGAGCTCCCGCAGTCGGGCTCGCAGCACTTCCATCCGCCGTCCGTGGTCTTCCAGGAGTAGCCCCCTGGTTGCGCTAGCGGCGGCCCGGAGGACCGTAGTGAGATGAGGGTTGCACAGCCCATCGGACTTTGCATAGAGCTCGCGATAGGTTTCCTGGCCAAGCATGCGTAATAGGGCATGAACTTCGCTCCGCGCGCGGCGGGCCGCGACCTCGCAGGCCAGGCACCCGGCCAAAATCTTGCCGGTATCCCGCCTGGGCGCGCTTGAAGTTAGGAAGGTCCCGGACTCAGGCTCGTGCGTCGACCTGGGACCGCTCCAGATCGGGCGCCAGCGGTTCTCCACGATGCCGGTGATGCCGTCCGGTAGCGCAAGAACCCGTTCCTGGTATTCCGCTACGACCGACTCATATAACAGGGCAACGGTGGCTCCGCTCACCAGCTCACGTTCCTCTACAACGACTCCCATCAGCACCGCATGGTCGTGACAGAAGCCGAGGGAGCGGTCGAGGCGCTTCCGGGTCGGGGGGTCGGTGGACAATCCATAAAGGAAGCTCCAGAGGTACCGCTCGCCGGCCATGCGCAGGACGCGGCAGAGGGGGCAGCAGCGTTGGGTCATCGCCTGGGCCAGTTCCAGGAACGCCATCTCGCTCTTCATGGCGCCGGTGACCCTTCTTTGAGCGAAGGGACCTCATCCATAGGCGAGGGAGGAGCGATGACGTTTCTCGACCCGTCCGGCGCGTCCCAGTCCGGACAGGTTGAGCATTGTGGGGGGCGGTTGAGCACGGGGTGGGGAACGCCCGCCTCGTCCAGGAGCCGCACCACCAATCCCAGGGGGAGGCCAACGACGTTACAGTAGCAGCCATCGATGCTGGCAACGGGCCGAAATTGGGGGTGCTGGATGGCATAGGCGCCGGCTTTGTCCATCGGGTCGCCGCTGCCAACGTAGGCTTCGATCTCCTCATCGGAGTACTCCCGCATGGTGACACAGGTCGTCCGGCTGCCGGATACGACGAGTTTTGCGCGGGCGACCGCGACGCCGGTGACGACCCTGTGCTCGCGCCCCCGCAAGGCGCGGAGCATCTCCGCGGCGGCCCTGGGGGACGCGGGTTTTGTTAGCAGCTTGTTGCCCAGGACAACGAGGCTGTCGGCGGCCACGAGGGCGGCCCCGATGCTGGCACGGCCCTGTACCGCTCGGGCCTTGCCCTTGGCCAGCCTGATGGTCTCACATTCCGGCGGCTGTGACGGGTCCAGGTCTTCCTCGAGGCCGGGCGGATCCACCTCAAAAGTGAGGCCCAGGGACTGGAGCAACTCCGAGCGACGGGGGGATGCGGAGGCGAGGATAAGGGAGGAATGCACCATTGAGGGGCTAGAAGCACGGTCGAAAAGCCGGTGACACTGGGGCTGCGCCCCAGACCCCAGGTTCACGCGGCGGTAGTTTGCCCCGCCTCCCTGGAATGAGTGCGGCTTTCCGGCCGCACTCCTAGCCCCTCTTGCCCACAACATCCAGAGCAAAGGTCTCCCCCGCCGTGTAGTCCGCGTGGCGACCGTCCTGGATCACACAGACTCGCCCACGGCCCATCACCACCCACTCCACCCCATCGCCCACCGCGGCGGTATGCTCGTCGATGCCCAGGACGGTCTGACTTGAAGGGACGCCATCGATGAAACCCTGGAGCCGCTCCGTTGTCATGCGGTTGAAATGGGGCGCGATCGCGAGGCCGGGCAAGAATGCAAGGCCTCTGGTCCATGTCCAACTGGAAGACGAAGGGCCGCCCGGGGGAGCACCCGGGCGGCGGACCCGTGTCAACTCGCCCAGGACCATGGCGCCGGCGCTGCATCCTGCCAGCACGCCCCCCTGAGCGTGGACGTCCATTATTGCCTGCCAGACGGCACTGTCCCGGAAGCACTCGAGCAGATAGCCGGGCTGTCCGCCGGAAAGATAGACGAAGTTGGAGCGGCGTATCGCCGCCGCCATGTGGGGATCGTCCGCCGTGCGCCGGTCGATGACCAGTACCGGCTCGGCCTCTGCGCCGAGGCGTTGAAAATGGGGGACCCCCATGTCGGTCCAGGCGCGAGGGTTCTCCAGTCCGGCGGCGGTGGGGACCACGGCCACACGAACAGGCTGGGATGGCACACGGCTGATGAGGTGCCTGTCCACCTCTGCCATCCCCTCCAGGAACTCGCCCGCGCCCACCAACGCGATGGTACCCGACGCCGCCATGTTAGTCCTCACCCTAACCCTCCTTGCCTTCGACGCCGCTCAGGAGGGGCCCTCGCCTCAGGACGGCGTCTCCCGAAGGGAGAGGGGAAAGAGAAAGGTGGGCGACGCACTCGATGTGATAGGTCTGGGGAAACATATCTACCGGTTGCACCTCCTGCAACTGGAAGCCATTATCACAGAGGATACGCAGGTCGCGCGCCAGGGTGGCCGGGTCGCAGGAAACGTACACGACCTGGGGCGGCTTGCGGGCAGCCAGCGCCTCCAGCACGGCCCTGTGGCATCCCGCCCGCGGCGGGTCCAGGAGGACCGCATCCGGGTTCAGGGGGAGACCGGGGAGAACAACCTCTACTTTGCCTTTCACTATCTCTACGTTTGGCGCGCTGGCCGCGTTCTCCCGCGCATCTCGTACCGCAGGGCCAGACTCTTCCACTGCGATGACGCGTGTGAAGTCATTGGCGAGAAGGACGGCGAAAGTGCCTACGCCGGCGTAGGCATCGACCAGGAGGGCGCGTGGAGGTGGAGCATGGGCGCTCTCGCCCGTGCGCCCTTCGACGGGGCTCAGGGTAAACTCCGGCAAGAGTGCCTGGGCTGAATCGCCGAGCAGGTAGCGACGTACTACTTCGACCAGCCGCTCCGCCTGGACGGTATTCACCTGGAAGAAGGCAGGAGAGGCGACGCGGAACCGATGGCCACCCAACTCCTCAGAGAAAGCGGGCTGGCCAGTCTCCAAGCCCACGATTCCCTTCCTGATGCGCGGCTGGACAAGGAACTCGCCGGTCCTGGTCCCATAGCGGACGGAGAGCTCCCGTGTCTCGGCGCAGTGCCCTTCGAGGGCTTTCAGGGTCCCGTTGATCCAGGGGTGCATCAGGAGGCACTCGTCCAGAGGCACGCAGGTATGGGTCCCGCGGCGGACGAACCCCAGACGCCCCTCCTTGTTGACGGTGAACCGGGCGTGGTTCCGGTAGTGCCATGGCTCATCGGTCCCCAGGGTCTCGGCAACCGGGGGGTTTACGAACTTTCCGATGCGCCGCAACTGCTCCTCCACAACGCGCCGTTTCAACTGCAACTGGAAGGGGTAGGCGACGTGCTGCCACTGGCAGCCGCCGCACTCCCCGTAGTAGCGGCAGGGGGCATCGACACGGTGAACTGACGGCTTCTCGATGGAGACGATCTTGGCCTCGATGTAGTCCGGATAGCGACGTTGGACTTCCACTTCCACCGTCTCGCCCGGAACGCCGTAGGGAACGAAGACAACGACGTCCCGGTGCCGGGCAAAGGCGACGCCCTGGTGTCCGATGCCGGTCAGGGTCACCGAGAAGCGCTCGCCCCGGCCCTCGGTGCTGAACTGCTGTCTTCGTCCACGTGACATACAGCCGTGCTCCGTGATGCGTGCTACGTATAATAAACCGCCGCCTTCGCCCGCGAGACATACAGCCAACAGCTACGGGCTAAGGGCTAACGGCTAACAGCTAATGAGCCAGGTACAGCCCCAAATGGGTACCACCCAGCACGTGGAGGTGGCCGTGGTCCTGGCTCTGCATCGCGTCATAGCCGAAGTTGGAGAGGATCCTGAAGCCATGGGGACAGAACCGGTGCCCCATTTGCACCGCGACTGCCCCCAGGGAACCCATGTCCCGCCACAGGTCCTCCTGGGACATGTGCGTCTTTGGGACCACCAGGAGCATAACGGGGACCCAGCGCAGCACGTTATCAAAGACGATCACGTCGTCGTCTTCGTAGCGAACGGTTGCGGGCTCCCTTCGCGCAATAATGTTGCAGAAGGTGCAGTACATCATCACTGACCATTCAGGTACTGGACAAGGGTGATCCCCCTGCGACGCAGATCTGCGGCGGCAGACTCTCCGATATAGCGGAAGTGCCAGGGCTCGTACGCGTAACCGGTGACTGCTTCCTTCCCTTCCGGGTAGCTCAGCGCGAACCCGTAGTGGTGGGCGTTATCCTGCAGCCAGCGCCCTTCTGGCGTCGCTGCGAAGGCTTCGACAAGACCGTACTGCAGGCTCGGCGTGCTGAAGTCGATGGCGGTCCCCAGTTGATGTTCGCTCTGCCCCGCCCGGGCGGAAAACCGATTGGCCTCCGCCTCACCGCGAGCGCGAGCGGCCGCGGCGAAGATGGCCGCCTGCTCCTCATAGCTCCGATACGGGGAGACCACGAAGATGGCCAGGCCCTGGCGCCTAGCGTCCGAGGCCATGCGGTTGAGGGCCTCGTGGGCCACAGCGCGCAGCCGCAGCCCCGGGCGGATGACGGGCGCGCCCGTGATCTCCACCAGGTCAGGTGGTTCGTAGTCCCGCGGCAGGCTATGGCTCTTGCTCACCGGCTCGAGGATCCGGTCGGCTTCCCGCGGGGGGTACCCTAGAAGGCCAGAGACGGTAACGACAGGGTGCCCTCGCGCCCGGAGCGTTTGCAGGACTTCGGGGAGGGACTCCACTGTCTGGGTGGCGGCGCAGTGCTGGACTACGATGAAGCCGTTGCCGATGTTGTCGAGCACTCGCTTGCGAACGCTCTGGGCGGTAGCCCCCGCCTGCGAGTCCCCCGAATCGAGGGTCCAGTAGATGGAGGTGTACCCCGCCCCGCTCACGGCGCTCCAGACCCGCTCGTTCCGGGCCCCGAAGGGCATGCGCATCCAGGGCTTGCTGCTCCTGCCGGTAGTTCGTATGAGGGTGGCCTCGGTCCGCTGCAGCTCCTCCACGATCCCGGCATCGTCGAGCTTGGTGAGGTCCGTGTGGGTGTAGGTGTGGTTGGCGATTTCGTGCCCTTCGGCCACGATGCGGCGGGTGAGGTCCGGGTAGCGATCGGCATAGTCTCCCGTGATGAAGAAGGTGACCTTAAGGCCCTCTCGCTTTAGGACATCCAGCAGGGCCGCGGTCGGGCCGGCAACGCTGCCACAGTCGAAGGTCAGGGCCACGCGAGGGTCGTCGGGGGCGCCACGGCTGATCTCTTTGCTGAGGGTGACGGGGGGTCTGGGCGGTGGTGTAGGGGTCGGAGAAGGAGGTGGCGGCGGGACTTCCGTGGCGGTGACCACCGGCGCTGGTGGGGGAGTGGCGGTGGGAGTTGCGGGCGGGGGCGCACTGGTGCAGCCCGCCACCAGGGCCGCCAGGAAGAGAAGCGACCTACTCACATGGGTGCCCATGCCCTATCATAACCCCCGCGGACTGCCTGGGGAGACAGAAGGCGGCAGCCGGAAGGCAGGAGGCGTAGGCGTAAACAGAAGGCGAAAGGCGGAAGGGGGCACCAACCCGTTGGGAGATGGTTTCTTCTTGCATGGGATCAGAGCCGGAATGACCTTGTGACCTGTTATCAATGCGGGCAGCCTGCGACGGTACGGTGCGACCGCTGCCGTCGCCCCTTCTGCCCGTCCCATGGGCGCCGACGGTGCGACCGTTGCAGGTCGCCTCGCTACCTAATGCCGTCCAGCCTCCTTTACCGGGGAACGCTTGGGCTGGCGATCCTTTCCCTCGGGCTTGCGGTGTGGCACCTGGTGGCGTGGCCGCAATTTCCCACTCCTCACTTCACCGCGCGACAGTTAACGGTTGTGGAACCGGGACCCCCGGAAGCCTCACCGACCACCATCGCTCTTGAACTCACCGCGACGCCATCCCCCACGCCTCCGCCGGAGGAGCCACCCCCGCAGCGCCGTTACACGGTGCGGCCGGGGGACACGCTCCTGGGCATCGCCCTGGAGTACGGAGTCAGCTTGGACCAGATCATGGTGGCCAACAGCCTCTCGAGTACCACGCTGCTGCGGGTTGGCCAGGAGCTGGTGATCCCTTAATCGTAATGCGTGATGCGTGATGGGGAACCGGTTGTTCGTATGCGCGCTTTAGCGCGGCGGCGGCGCGTCGGGGCCCAGGCACCCGCGCCGTGGGGCACCCTTGTTTGTAGTGCGCACTTAACGCGTCGGCGGTGGGTGGGGTCCCAGCCACCCGTCGCGCTGACGCGCGTGCTACCAACCCTGCGATTCCCCAGGTTCCCCCAGCCTGTTTGATTAGCCGCCGGTGAGCACCCGGGTGGCGACGGCGACGGCGCCCGGACCATCGGCGCGGAAGCCCTGACGGTTCAAGAGGTCGTGGAGCGCGGCCAGGAGGGCCAGCAGGTTGCGGGGATGGGAGCTGTACCCCATGAGGCCAACTCGCCAGAGCTTGCCGGCCATGGGTCCCTGGCCGCCGCCGATCTCGATGTTGTACTCGTTGAGCAGTGCGCTCCTCAACTGCGCGTCATTGACCCCCTCTGGCACCAACGCGGTCGTCAGGCTGGGCAGCCGGTGGGCTGGGTCCTTCACGAACAGCTCGAGGCCCAGAGCCTCCAGGCCAGCCTGGAGGGCACTGGCGTTGCGGGCGTGCCGCTCGAACCGGGACGGCAGCCCCTCTTCCTCCACGATAGCCAGGGCCTCTCGCAACGCGTAGATCATGGAGATGGGCGGTGTGTGGTGATAGGCCCGGCCCTGATCCCAGTAGTTCATGATGAGGCTCACGTCCAGATACCAGTTCACCACGGGACTGCGGCGTTGGGAGATGGCATCGATGCCCCTGGGGCTGATGCTGATGGGCGATAACCCTGGAGGGGCGTTCAGGCACTTCTGCGTCCCGCTGTAACAGAAGTCGACGCCCCACCCGTCGAGGTCGAGGGGATAGCCGGTGAGGGAAGTAACGGTGTCCAGGATCAGCAGCGCATCATGCTCCTTGACCATCTTCCCTATCTCATCCATGGGCTGGACCACACCGGTGGAGGTCTCGCCGTGGACCATGGCCACCACCTTGGTCTGCCGGTGGTTGTTCAGGGCGTTCTTGACCACCGAGGGATCGAAGGCGGTCCCCCAAGGCGCCTCGACAGTAGTCACCTCCGCCCCGACCCTACGAGCCATCTCCGCGATACGAGTCCCAAAGAAGCCGTTGATGAGGACGATGGCGTGGTCGCCGGGCTCCAGGCTGTTGCAGACCGCGGTCTCCATGCCGGCGGAGCCGGTCCCTGAGATGGGAAAGCACATGTCGTTGGAGGTGTTGAAGGCCCGCCGGAGGAGACTCTTCACGTCGTCCATGATCCCGTGGAACAGTGGGTCCATGTACCCAAGGACAGGGGCGGACATGGCGCGGTAGACCCTGGGGGGAATGAGGCTGGGCCCGGGCCCCATCAGGATCCGCTCGGGAGGGTTGAGGGTGCTGTTCGCCCATTCGACCACGGGTACCTCGGCAGCCCGGTAGGTTGGGGGTTCAGGCCGCGGGCTAGATTATACTATCCTGCGAGACCAGCCTTGGAAGCCATCGAACATACCCTCGTTGACCTCATACGGAATGTCTACGTCGCCATGGGGTGGCCGGGCGTGGTTGCCCTCATGGCGCTGGAGAGCGCGTGCATTCCCATTCCCAGCGAGGTCATCATGCCCCTCAGCGGGTGGATGCTGGTCCGGGACCAGGGCCTCGGGTTCTGGGACACCCTCTGGGCGGGTTTCTACGGCGCACTGGGGTGTACCATCGGGTCCCTCGTCGCGTACGCCGTCGGCGCCTCGGGTGGGCGACCGCTGCTGGAGCGCTACGGTAAGTATGTACTGGTGACGGGCCACGACCTGGAAGCGGCCGACCGCTGGTTCGCCAAGTATGGAGACGCCGCGATCTTTCTCTCCCGTCTCATGCCCGTGGTCCGCACCTTCATCAGCTTTCCTGCGGGTGTTGCTCGGATGCACATCGGGAAGTTCACGCTCTACAGCTTCGCGGGATCACTACCGTGGTGCTGGGGACTGGCCATCGGGGGTTATTACCTTGGGGAGCACTGGGAGCAACTTCGCGCGGTGATGCGGCCCTTCGACGTGCCCATTATTGCAGTCATCCTGGGGCTCATCGGGTTGTATATCTATAGACACGTCAGGTCTGGCGAGACGCGTGCTGAAGCGGGCGAGAGGAGAGTCGGGGGGCGTCTTGAGCGGTCTCGTGTGAGGCAATTAGGAAGTGAGGAAGTCAGGAAGTAAGGGCCCTCTCCG
>CAZPYZ010000084.1:9019-11342 GCA_964590215.1 uncultured Dehalococcoidia bacterium
AGGAAGTGAGGAAGTCAGGAAGTAAGGGCCCTCTCCGTCCCCCCTTCGAGATTCTCCGCACCACTCACGAAGGTATCCGCTTTGCGTGTGGCAGGTGGCTAGGGTGAGGGCGCGGCGGGCGAGGGCGCCTGCTCTACAGTTTTGGGGTGGTGACGGAGGGCGGCGCACAGGTGCACGCGGCCCTGTCACCTTTTCAAGGGCATGACACGGGGACGGCTCTTTATCGGCGTCGTTCTTGCCCTAGCCGTGCCCATCCTCCTGGCGGGGAGCAGGCCACCACCCGCTGACCCGATAGCACCCCGGTACCTGTACACGACCCTGGAGGGCACGTCCTCCGGCCTTTGGTCGAGCACGGGGCCACGCAGGCTAGCCCAAATCCCACACCGGGACGGGTACGGGATCAAGGCCCGGCTGTCTCCCGATGGCTCGCGATTGGCTTACACCCTCTGGCCCCCTGGCGACGCCACGACCCCGGCGGAGCTGTGGGTCATGCGCCTGGAGGATGGCGAGTCACGCCGGCTGCTCGCTGGGGTCGATCTGCCCAACCCACCGCTCTGGTCGCCTGAGGGGGAGCACCTGGTGGTCCGGCGCAGCACTCCCGTTGCCTTGACCCCAGGGCTTGGAGTGCGCGCCTCATCCGGTTCAGGGGCGTCTCCATGGTCTGAGGACCGGCTTGCATACACCTTGCTGCTCGTAGAGCAGTCCGATGGGCGAGTGACGCACCTGCTGCCCGAAGCGACGGTGCAAGGAATGTATCCCTTCGCCTGGGGGGACGCCCTCTACTACGCCGTTATTGACCGCGGGACCGACGTGTTCCGTCTGGAACCCAGCAGCGGGAGAGTCAAGCACCTGCTGCGGGCCAGTGAGGGTATCGCCCGGGATTTCCGTTTCGCCGGACAGCGCATGCTCTACAACGAAGTCACTGCCTGGGGCCTTGCGCCACGGGAAACGAGGCTCTGTATGGCCGCGGACTGCCCCCAGCCCCCGACTCTGAGGGGGCATGAGCAGATGGCGAGCCGGCTGGGAGGAGACTCACTGGACGGGGTGAAGGGGGAGGCCGCCGGCCACCGCGATCCCTCCGACCCGGTGCGTCTTAGCCTGCCTCCAGGGGCGGAGTTCATCGGCTGGCTCCCCTGACCCTCCAGCGTCTCGCGACCATCGCCCTGGCTGTGGCCGTGGTGATCGCGCTCCAGCCCCTCAACGCCCTGGCTTGCGCGGTCTCCGGCGCTCAGGGCTACCAGGCCTCCTCTACCGAAGTCGCTACGGCGATGGAACTGGCGGCCGTTAGCCGTCTGAGCGCCAGTTATCCTCCGCTACCCCCCTTGGAAACCAGCAGTGGGCCGCTAATCGCCCCCGTTCCCTGCGTGCTCCTGAAGGCCACGGGATACCTGGAAGGGTCATGGCGGCAGGCGGTCGCGTCCGTGCCGGTGGGTCAGACCGGCCCCGTGAGGCAGTCCGCGAGCTGCGGCTACGGCATCATGCAGATCACCTCCGGCATGCGGCAGCCCGGAGAACTGCCCATCGAGGTGCAGCAGCGGATCGCGTCCGATTACCGCTACAACATCGGGTGGGGCGCAAAGATGCTAGCGGAGAAATGGAACGCGATGGACTTCTTCGGGGCCGTGGTGGGGGACCGGGACCCGCGCGTCGCGGAGGACTGGTATTACGCGGTGTGGGCGTATAACCAGTTCAACTTCAAGAACAATCCAAGCAACCCGGACTATCCCTGGCCCCGGCCACCCTTCGACGGGACCCAATCCAAGACGAACTACCCTTATCAGGAGCTAGTGTGGGGCCTGGCGGCCAACCCGCCTCGAGAGGGCGGGCGCCCACTATGGGAGCCCGTGGCGTTGACGCTGCCGAAGGGGGAGGAGATCGGGGAGACGCCGGGGCCAATCCCTGAGCCGTCGCCGTCTCACGGGTCGGTGTGCCGGACGCTGTTCGCAGAGCCAGGCTCGTTGGAGCTAACTGTCCAGGCGGACGCGGCTCCCTTAACCCGAGCCATCGCCTTGGGTGGCACCGTCAACAGCGTGCCGTGGCAAGCGACCGCCCCTCCTGAGCGTTGGCTACGGTTGAGCCCGGTATCCGGGGCCGCACTGCCGGCCCAGATAACCGTCACCATCGACCCGCGAGGCCTCCGCACCGGCGCCTATCGCGCCGCCATCCCCTTTGCGGCTGGAGGTGGCTACACGCCCTTCAGCCTCACCGTGTCGCTGGTGGTGGAAAGCTCGGTGCGCTGGTTTTTCCCCTACGTGCCTCGTATCCGCGGGCGTTGATCAGCTATGCCCCAACAATCTCCCGGCGGGCCAGGGCATGCTGCACG
>CAZPYZ010000085.1:0-7744 GCA_964590215.1 uncultured Dehalococcoidia bacterium
GCTCAGAGCAGCCCCCGGATCCGCGGTATGAATGTGCACGCGCATGGTTTCCGGCTCTCCCACCACCATGAGGGAGTCGCCTAAGGCCGAGAAGCGCTCCCGCAGGGCGCTCACCGACAAGTGTTCCCCGCGGATCAGGAACTCCGTGCAGTAACCCCAACCTCCGTGTTGAGCCCCGGCAAGCCATGCGCTGTCGATGGAGCCGAGGCTCGCGGCGGGCTGCAGTGTATCTCCTCGCAGGGCTGCGAGAGCCCCTTCCAGTAGCAACACCATCCCCTGGCCCCCTGCGTCGACCACGCCCGCGGCCCGCAGCACAGGAAGGAGGTCTGGGGTCCTGGCGAGGGCTTCCCGGGCACCCCGCAGCGCCCCTTCCAGTACCGGCTCGATTTCGACGGCGGGCGGGCCCGAGGCTGCCTCCGCGGCCCCACGGACCACGGTGAGGATCGTTCCCTCCACGGGTTGGGAGAGAGCCCTGTATGCGCGGTCGGATGCCCTCCGTAACGCTGCCGCGAGCCCGGCCCGGGCGAGGCCTTCCGCGAGGCCGCGGAGCCACTGGGAGAGGATGACGCCGCTGTTCCCTCGAGCGCCCAGCAGCGACCCCTGGGCCAGCGCCCTAGCAAGCTGCGCCGTCGTGCCGCCCTCCACCGCTTCCATGGCCTCGACCCCCGCCTTCAAGGTCAGGGCCATGTTGGTGCCGGTGTCCCCATCCGGCACCGGGAAGACGTTGAGCGCATTGACGGCCTCGGCGTTAGCCTCCAGCCAGCGACGCGCTCCGCGCATAGCAACTGTGAAAGTAGCTGCCGGCATCATGGCAGTATTGTTATGACTCGGCCTATTCGGCCCTCACCCCTAACCCTCTTCCCTAGCGAGAGGGGATTCTATTGTGCCAGGCCTCTCTCCAAAGGGGCCGGGATTTCAGGTGTGCTACACTGAACCGGTACCAGTCTCTATCCTAAAGGAGCCCCTCGTGCCGGGAAAGTGCGACGTCTGCGGCAAGGGTCCGCAATTCGGGCACAATGTGAGCCACTCCAAGCGCCGCACGAATCGGATGTGGCAGCCCAATACGCACAAGGCCACTATCGTGGTCAAGGGTGCTGCCCGTCGAGTGAACATCTGTACCCGCTGCCTTAGAACCGCCGCCAAGGCCTAGAAGCACGGCCGGAAAGCCGGTGGCGCTGGGGCTGCGCCCCAGACCCCAGGTTCACGCAGCGGTCGTTTTGCCCCGCCTCCCTCGACTGAGTGCGGCTTTCCGACCGCACCTAGACTAGAAGCACGGCCGGAAAGCCGGTGGCGCTGGGGCTGCGCCCCAGACCCCAGGTTCACGCAGCGGTCGTTTTGCCCCGCCTCCCTCGACTGAGTGCGGCTTTCCGGCCGCACCCCTAGCGGCCGCCTCTGGGCTTTGGTGGCCCGATCGCACTTTCCGCAGGCGGATCAGCAGGAGCACCCCCTACCGACGCATCGGGCCATACGAGGCGCCCGGCACCTGCCTGGTCCTTCGATGAAAGTGCCCCTCTCCAAAGGGCGGGGGCCCACCGCCTGCCTCGGATGCTCGGCGGGACGACGACCGATGAAAGAACTCGTAGTCGCGGCCCGCGGGCGAGGGCGCCTGCTCCAGATGTCGTGGCGGAGGAGCCTACGCTTGGGCCAGCCGTCTCTGTTCGTCGCGTGGGTCTTTCATGAACATCATGACGATCATGGCGAGGATGTAGCTGAAGCCCATGATGGTGAAGGCGACGCTGAAGCCCTGATCGCCATAGGTGTCCATGACGTAGCCGGTCAGCAAGGCCCAGAAGGGCACCGAGAAGAAACCGAGGAAAAAGTAGAGGCTGAAGGCGGCATCCTGCTCCTCTTCGGTCACCGAATCGGCGATGAGCGCCTGAGTGAGGGTGCCGCGGGAGTGGGTGAAGGCGCCGTAGATGAGGAGGGTGACGACAAGGGCGGCGATGTCGGCGCCAATCCAGGCGACGACCCAGGTCGCCACGGCCGACAGGACAAGGGAGGCACGCAGGACGCCCACGCGTGACACGCGGTCCGAGATCCAGCCGACCACGATGGGGCCGGCGAGTCCGCCGAACTGGATGATCGAAAGGGCAGCGACGGCGAAAGCGACGCCCAGGCCGAGGTCGCGTTCGAGGTGCCAGGGGAGATAGGTGGGCGTGATCTCGCCACGGCCGGCGCCCCCGACCATGAAAACCAGGGCGATGATGATGAAGTTACGGTTCTTCAGGACCCGCCCATAGCTCTGCACGCTCTTGACGAGTTTGACCTTGTTGGATGACTCCTGTCCGATGCGGGAGCGCACTCGATCCCGGAAGAAGAAACAGAAAGCGCCAAAGATAAGGCTGAGGAGGGCGATGGGCATGATGAGCAGGCGCCACGCCATGTCCTGCCCGAAGCTGTCTTGCAAAAGATAGATTGCCCCCGCGACGAATATGGGCGCGAAGAGGGTGCCAAGGCTGGAGATGCTGGTGTTGAGGGCGAGGACGGCGCCGCGATTTTTCGGGAAGTAGCTCGCTAGGAGGCTGGCGCCCACGGGATGCTGAGCGCTGGCGCCCGTGGCAGCCAGGACGCGGGCTCCAGCGAAGCCCCAGAAGGAGCCAACGAAGGAGGTTGCCGCAGTCCCCAGGGCCAGGACCACGGAGCCGATGCCGAGCAGCTTGAGGCGGTGGACGAAGGGGATAACGAAACCGAACATCAGTTGGAGCCAGCTGTTGAACATGTGGCGGATGGTGCTGAGCACGCCCAACTCGAACGCGCTGAGCCCCAGCGACGAGGCGATGACCGTGCCCGTCATCGAGGTGATCATGTTGCCCTGCATATGGTTGAGGGCGTGGTTGATGTTGCTGAGCCAGAGGATGACCAGCTTTTCGCGGTCGCTGACCGCCGCGGTAGCCTGCTCAGCCTCCGCGACCATGTCTGGGGTGGCGGTGGCCACCTGAGCTTCGGTGACGGATGACATTAAGGGGTCCGCTCCTTTGGTTGTTCTATCCGCAGATTACGCAGATTCTTGCCTCCCCGTCGGGGAGACGGGGAACCACAGATTACACAGATTTTTAGGCCCGCCGCCGCCTCATGAACTCCCTGGCGGGGCGGTTATCCTTCACCAGGCTCATGAGGAGCATGCCAGCAACATAGCTCGCGGCCATGACGCTAAAAGCGACGCTGAACCCGAAGAACTCATACAACGAACCGGTGACGAGGGCCCAGACGGGCGCAGAGAAGAAGCCGAGGAAGAAGTACATGCTATAGGCAGCGTCCTGGTCTTCTTCGCCGACGGAGTCGGCGACCATGGCCTGGGTCAAGGTACCTCTGGAGTGGGTGACGGCGCCGTAGAACAGCATATTGGCAAAAAGGCCCCAGAGGCTCGGTCCCTGCCAGGCGAGCCAGAGGGTCGCGAGGCTGGACAGCAAAAGCGATACCTGGGTCATACCCTTTCGGGAGGTTCTGTCCGAGATCCAGCCGAAGGTGAGGGGACCCGCCAGTCCGCCCAACTGGTAGAGGAAAAGCGCGGCGACGACTATCGCGGTGATGGATCCGAGGTCGAGGCCGAAGATGGAGAAACCGATCTCGAGATGTTCTTTGAAGAACGGCTCGTTGAGATGAAGGGGAAGATAGGTCGGAGTCACCTCGCCGCGGCCGGCGCCGCCGACCAGCATGACTAGCGCGATAAGCATGACGTTGCGATTGGTGAGCACCCGGATGTAGGCGTCCCGGCTCCCGGCCAGCTTTGCCCGGCCGGAGCCTTGGCGGGGGCCGGCGCCGCGCACCTTGTCTCTGAAGAGGAAATAACCTACGGCCATGAAAACGCTGACGGAGGCGATGACGAAGAAGGTGGCCCGCCAGCCGAGGGCGAGGAGCAGGATGCCGCCTATCAAGGGCGCCGCGATGCTGCCAACCTGGGAGAGGGTGGAGTTCAGAGCAAGGACGGCGCCGCGGTTTTGGGGGAAGTAGCTGGCGAGGAGGCTGGTGCCGACGGGGTGCATGGCGCTGGAGCCCGCAGCGGCGACGCAGCGGACCCCAAGGAGGCTCCAGAAGTTGAAGGCGAGGCCGGTGCAGAAGGTGCCCAGCCCGCAGATAAGGCTGGTGATGGCGAGGAGCTGGAACCGCTGGACGAAGGGGGTCACGAAGCCCCATCCCAGTTGGACCCAATTGTTGAAGACGCTGCGGCCCACGGCGAGAGCGCTGATGGCCAGGGGGCCCATCCCGAACTCCTGGGCGAAGCTCGGGTACATGATGGGCATCATCTGACTCTGGAAGTGGTTGAGTAAATGGTTGACATTGCTCAACCAGAGGACGATTTGCTTCTCGCGGTCGCTGATAGCCGCTTCCGGCGCAGGGGCGCCAACCTGGGCAGGCGGCTCTGCCGAAGGGGGGAGCGTGGCGATGGTGTCTACATCTACTCGGGTTTGCATGAGGTCGCCCTTCCCGACGCCTGGCGTTCGCCAAGCCGGGGTTATTGTACCCTGGAGCCGAACGTTAACGCAAAGGTTAGGGGGGAAGGTAACTGTTCACAGTTCCAGTTGTGGGTTCCACCCCAGTCCCCCCTGAGCCCGGAAGCCCGCACCCTGAAACCGGCTAACTCGGCGCCAAACACCCTGAAGTCTGAACTCGTGCCCTAGCGCAGGGGTGTAGCGCGTTAGCGTTGGTGGCCGCGGATGGAAGAGAAGCTGGGGTGACGCCCGTAGGGGCGGCTCGTGGTCCGATATCTTCCCCCAGCACCCATTGCGATCAGCCGCCACCGCGACTGAACCCACGCCGCCAGGGCGCCGGCTAGGCTACCCATTCGGCGTAGCGGTCCCCGTGAGGCCCAGGTGGCCTACCACCCGCTCCACGGCTGTGACGAAGATGAAACCGACGCCATGCTGGTCCAGCTTGCCCGCCCGGATCATCGCGTTCAGGACCCCGTCCAAGAGGCGCTCTTCCACGACGATCAGGATGATTTCCTTCTCAGGTTGAATGGCGAGGCCAAGGAGGCCCAAGCGCTCCCGGATGCCGAGGCCACGTCCAAAGAAAATAGTTGCAGCGGGAGCCCCGGCCTTCAACGCCGCTTGAACCGGAGCGTCAGCCTTGCCGCGCTGCACGATAGCGGTAATGAGTTTAAGTTGGTCTTCGCGCTCGGGAGTCCCGCCGTCGCTCGTCAAGCCGCCTCCTCTGGCACCAATTGCCTTCTCGACCCGCTGACCAGCAGGCCCATGAGCAGCACCGTGAGAATAGGGCCTACAGAGGCCAGGGCCAACATGCCGAACCCTTCTGGTACCCCCACGCTCATGCCTATCCCGAGCCCCATCGCCAGGACCAGGGGCACAGTGATGGGGCCAGTGGTCACACCCGCGCTATCCCAGCCGATATTGACGAACTCTTCAGCGCTCAACAGGGTCAGTAGCGCCAGGGCCAGATAGGCAGGGAGGACAAGATACTCAAGGGGCCAGTTGAACATGATCTTGGCGATGCCGGCCGCCAGGCCTAGTCCGACCCCCATGGCAACCGCGTGCATAAGCAGCCACTTCTTGAAGGCCCCGGCGGTGACCTCCTCGACGGTGATGCCCAGAGCGTTGAGTGCCGGCTCGGCAAGCGTCGCGCCATACCCGAGGAGGAACCCGAAGAAGATGGCCAGGAGCCGGCCGAGGGTCTCCCCGTAGAGTTGGACCGGCGGGGCGAAGGCAAGAGGGACGTTGCCCCCCACCTGCTGCCCTAAAGGCACGAGCCCGGTGAGCAGCCCGAGGTTAAACAGGGCAAGGCCCAGGAGGCAGAACACGAGGCCCAGGATGATCTGATCGACCTGGCGAAGCTCCTCCCGCAGGATGAACCGCTGGACCAGATACAGGAGCGCGACAAGGGGGATGATGGCCTGGACCGCGGCCTGTACGGAAGTGGTAAAGAGCCCCAGAAGCGTGGGGCTTGTACCGCCGGGCCCCTGAGCCCCGACCGGGGTCGATGCCTCGCTGGGTGACAGGTAGCCGCCGGTGTAAAAGACGGCCAGACAGGTTGCCAGCACTGTGGCAACGGGCCAAAGGGAGGCCAGGGTCACAATGCCGAAGCCGCTCATGCCTGTCTCCGATTCCCCCAGCACGGCGGTGACCCCAAGACCCAGAGCCAGCACGAGGGGCACTGTCACCGGGCCTGTCGTAACGGCTCCGGTATCCCAGGCCAGCGAGATGACCGACTGGGTGGCGGGATTCACTGCAGCGACCAGGGTCAGCAGCAGGCTTAGCGCCAGGCTGGGGAAGAGGAGCACCCGCAGGCTCCAACGCCGAACGAACCGGTAGACTCCCAGGACCGTCGCGATGCCTACCCCTACCCCGACGCTGCCCACCAAGAGGGCCGTACTGCGGTTGAGCATCTCAAAAAGAAGTGGCGTTTCGCCCGGCCGCACGTTAACGCCCGCGGCCTGCAGGGTGGCGATAGCCGGCTCCGCAAGGGTGGCGGCAACGCCGATAACGAAGGCGAAGCACAGCACCAGACTTAGGCCGGCCTTGGCGGGGAGCGTCGCGCCGATGTTTCCTGCCAGGGGCATGAGGCCTAGCCGCAGCCCCTCCATAAAGAACATCAGGCCGAGAATGACACTGAGGAGGCCAGCGGATATCTGGAGGCTATCGGCGACGCCCTGTTGCAGGATCACCAACTGGAAGAGAAACAGAAAAAATGAGACGGGCAGCACCGCAAAGAGCTGGGCTTGCACCCGCTCCCCGACATAGGGGCCGAGGGTGGCGAGGACGAGGCTAGGCGTAATCCTGACCGCACGGCTGACCGGGATGACCGGAACCTCAGCTTCTACCCTAGCCGGTTCGTGCAATGGCGCCAGCCTCGTTCCGTCAATCGTCACTGCTAGGGGATAATTCCCTCAGGCCGAACCTTCCTAGGCCTCAAGGAGTTCCCGCTCCTGGCTCAAAGGGTTGCCAGGTCGCGATTCAGCATGCCTATCAGCTGCTGCCGAGCCTCCTACAGCACCTTTTCCAGGAGGGCGCGCCGTTCCTCCAAGGCAGAGACCCATTCTTTCAGCGATCGGTTCTCCGCGACGAGCTGCTCATACTCCGGCTCGGCGTGTTCCGCCAAGAAGTACCCCTCCTCGCGCCGCGGTTTCAGCGGGCTATCTTAGCATGGGGCACTCATTTCCGCCAGGCCTTAAATTAAACAAAACGCCAGCGTGGCGGAACGTTGCCTGAACGCCCGGCCTCGCTGGCGGGAATTACTCGGGAAGGGCAGTCATTCCAGGTGCATGCGATAGCCCGCGCCCGGCCCGGTGATTAGGTAGATTCCTCTTGAAAATGGTTGTTTTGTACGTGAATTTCGTCAACTTCCCCAGTTGGGCCGCGTGCTCCTCCAGGTGGCTCAGTACGAACTCCTCGGAGATACTCAGCAGGTCTTAGCTCATCGGCGGGCGGATGGCGGCCGCGCGTGGCACGGTGCGCTGCTGACCACGTCGCAACCCCCATTGGGGTTCCCGCTGTCTAGCACTTACCCGCAACCCTTTCCCGCGGGGCAACCACCATCGGGCGATGTTGACGGCGGCTCCACGGAACGGTAAAGCCGCTCGCTGAGCCGACGGGCCGCGGACCGCCCGGCTGACGGAACTGCCGAGTGTCCGCTTAAGAAAACCTCTGGCTGGCTTCCCTTGCCGGTGCCCAGTCACGGCTCGATGACCTGAGAACGCCACAACCCAGGGCAGTTCAATCTCCCGAGAACGGGGCGGGCGGACTCTCCCTACACCCTGTTCGTTGCTGCCACCGCAAGCGCGTTCCTATTC
>CAZPYZ010000085.1:7754-11300 GCA_964590215.1 uncultured Dehalococcoidia bacterium
ATAAATGGATAGCCCTGCGCGGAGGGCGTGCATTACTTGGGGCGTTCCTATTCAGGCCCGTGATCGGGGCGTCCGGCGAACGTCAAGCCATGAGGTCGAAGGAAGGCCTCAGCGAGGGGTATCGTGGGCGTCGGGCGAGCTACGCGCTGTTGAATACGTCGGTGAAGCTCAGAATCCCGACTATCTCCTTTCCGTCGAACACCGGGGCGCGGGTGACGCCTGCCCGCGCCATCAGGCGGACGCAGTACTTGATGGCCAGTCCTGGGGAGACCGTCACCAACGGTTTGCTCATCACCTCATGAACCCTGGTGGTGGAGAGGTTACGGCGCGTGGGGCCGGGGTCGATGACCTTGGTGACGATGTCCTTCTTGGTAATGATGCCCCAGGCGTCAGCGCGGTCGCGTTGGTTCACAATGAGGCTGGACACCTTTTGTTCCCGCATCTTGCGCAACGCCTGGGCCACCGTAGCCGAGCCATCGACGGTCTCGACGCCGCGATGCATCAGGTCTTGGGCTTGCTTGTTCCGCACGTTCGCTGCTGCTGTTGCCATCTGGTCTTTCCTCCATTCCGCTGAAGAGCCGCCCGTCCCGCTTCCACCGGTCGCGTGCCGTAAGCATCGGGCGGGCTCCAGGCCATGTCAAGTGGCGCCCATCCTGGCGCTCCAAAGTGAGCTGCTCATACTGCTGCTCGCCGTGTTCCAGCAAAAACTGCCCTCGTCCAGTCACAAGTTTGGCGGGGCTCTTTGAGCATGGGGCACTGAGGTCCCGCTCGCCCTCTATTCTGCCTGAAAAAACGCCAGCGAGGCTGAACATTGCCTGAACGCCAGGCCTTGCCGGCTGCGGACTTGGCCGGTGAAGGGCAAAACACGATCAGAACCAGGCCCTTGATAGCGGCCTGTTAGAGATCCAGCGCAACGCCCAGGTCGCGGCTGACGCGTTCAAGGGATTCTACGGTGTCGGGGTAGAGGGGGATGCCGTTCTTGAGGCGATCCGCCTTGTTGGCGAGCTGTCTGTCGCCGGGGAGGTGGACGGGTGGGGCGCCGGCGGCCGTTGGGGTTTTCCTGAGGGCCGTGCCCATCCCTGCGAGCATGGTCTGGAACTGTTCGGGCGGACGGAAGCCGGCGATGTTCAGGGCGCCGAAGAAGTGGCCGACAGGAGAACCGGCAGGAAGGGTGGCGAAGGGGCCTGCGCCAGAGAGAATGCCACAAAGGAGGTCCACCAGGGCGGCGAGGCCGTAGCCCTTATAGCTGGACATCTCCAGGGTGCCGCCCAGGGGCGAGTAGTGGCGGGCTTCCCGGGCCGCGGCGGGGTCTGTCGTCGGGGCGCCCTCAGGGTCGGCTCCCCAGCCCGGAGGGACCGGCTGTCCCTTGCGAGCGGCCACCTCGAACTTGCCGGCGGAGACGGTGCTGGTGGCCATGTCGAGGATGAAGTGGCGACCGTCGGCGGAAGGAGCTGCGACGGCGATGGGGTTGGTGCCGAGACGGGCCTCGGCGCCGCCTGCCGGCAGAACGATGGAGCTGGCATTGGTCATGGCCCAGCCGATCATCTCCCGCTCCATCGCCATGGTGGCGTAGTAGCCGGCGATGCCGAAGTGGCGGCTGTTACGAACGGCCACAAAGCCGGCGCCGGTGGCCTCGGCCTTGCGAATGGCTATCTCCATGGAACGGTACCCCACGACCATGCCCAGGCCCTTGTCGCCGTCCACCAGCGCGGTGGCGGGCGCCTCATGGACGACTTGGATGTTGGGTTTGGCGTTGATGCGTCCGGCCTTGATGCCGTTGATATAGAAGCTCTCGAAACGGGGAACGCCGTGAGACTCGATCCCGCGCAGGTCGGACTCCAGCAACACATCGGTGGCAATGGCGGCGTCTTCGTCGGGGACACCGACCTTGACGAAGCAGGCACGGCAGAAGGTGCGGAGGGCCTCGACCGGGATCGCCGTTGGCTCGCTCATAGGCCTTTCTCCCGGCGGGCTTTAAGGAAGGGTTGGAGATCTTCGGGGACAGGGTTGCCGGTGGACTCCAAGTCTTCCAAGATGGCGTGGAGGGCCTCCTGAACTGAGTCGAGGGCGTCTTCGAGATCAGTGCCGTAGGCCTGGCAAGACGGGTACTTGACGACGGTGGCGATCATGCCGCCGTCGAGGTCTTCGTGAAAGGAGTAGTCGATGCCATCGACGGTGACGTGGAGCTGGTGAATGTTGCGGGGCTGGAATTGCACGGTAGGAGCATTATACTTTGGGCGCTATGGAGACC
Source organism: uncultured Dehalococcoidia bacterium (assembly GCA_964590215.1). Lineage (GTDB taxonomy): Bacteria > Chloroflexota > Dehalococcoidia > SHYD01 > SHYD01 > CAZPYZ01. The sequence continues at coordinate 10,006 of CAZPYZ010000085.1, forward strand.
GAACTCCTCAGAGGGATTCAGCAGTTCAACCGCCGTGAGTTCTATGAGTGCCACGAAACCCTGGAGGCGCTCTGGCTGGCGGAGAAGTCCGAGGTACGACAACTGTACCAGGGGGTGCTGCAGGTTGGGGTGGCTTTTCACCACTTGCTGAGGGGGAATTACGTGGGGGCGGTGCGGCTGCTGGATCGGGGGCTGAACAGGCTACGGGCCTTTGGGCCGGCTTGCAGAGGGGTGGACGTCGCTGGATTGATGGAGGCGGCTTCGAGATGTCGTGAACAGCTGGTGGCATTGGGACCGAATCGCATAGGGGAGTTTGACCGCAGTTTGATTCCGGTGTTGCGGTTGGCGGAGGACAAGCCCCCGCCCTACGACGGGGTGTTGGGGTCGCCGAGTGACTGTGGGGACGAGTCTGGGCCCCGTGGGGGAGGCAGGTCGACTTAAGCGATGGCGGGCAGACCGGTATTTGCCGACCCCCAAGAGGCTATCGCCGACATCCCGGATGGGGCCACAGTGATGATAGGGGGCTTCGCGGGGCGAGGCGTCCCCGCTGCGCTGGTCCTGGCACTGCGGGACAAGGGGGTGCGAGACCTCACGATCATCTGCAACGACGTGAGCGGCGGATGGTCGGGCCGGGTCGACGCCTCACTGCTAATCGAAGCGAAACTGGTGCGGAAGGTGATCGTCTCGTGGCCAGCGGGCGGATCAGCGGCGAACATCGGGGCCTTCGAGGCACAGTACCGAAAGGGTGAGATCGAACTGGAGCTGGTGCCCCAGGGGACGCTGGCGGAGCGGATCCGGGCCGGTGGCGCGGGGATCGGCGGGTTCTATACGCCGACGGGAGTCGGGACGCCCTTTGCGGATGGAAAGGAGCAGCGCTCTTTCGATGGGCAGGAGTATCTCCTTGAGCTGCCCTTGCATGCAGACTTCGCGTTGGTACGGGGCTTTCGTGCGGACGTGTTGGGGAACATGGTGTACCGGCTGGCAGCGCGGAACTTCAATCCGCCCATGTGCGCGGCGGCGGATGTCACGGTGGCGGAGGTGTCGGAGGTAGTGCCGGCGGGGTCGCTGGACCCTGAGGTGATCGTGACACCGGGGATCTACGTGCACCGGCTGGTCATCCCCGCCCCGCCATAGTGACGTGGAACCACAGATTTCGCAGATTGCACAGATTGTTGAACAGGCGATAAGAGAACGGCTGCCGCGGGACGCGATCGCAGTGAGGCATGCCGTCCCGCCAAGATGACGTGGAACCACAGATTTCGCAGATTGCACAGATTGTTGAACAGGCGATAAGA
>CAZPYZ010000086.1:0-11285 GCA_964590215.1 uncultured Dehalococcoidia bacterium
TTAGGAAGTAAGGAAGTTAGGGTGCCGACTCCGAAGTTCATCGCGAAAGTCCGCGCCCATCCCCCCTTCGAGATTCTTCGCTCTACTCAGAGCTTGTGAAAGAATCCCCCAAACCAGTAGAGCGGGTCCTTGTGGCCCGCAGGGGAGGCGGGGGACAAGCCCCCGCGCTACGAAAGAATCACAAGCTCTCAGCATGACAGTGGCCCAGTTTTCATCCGCTAGAGAATGGCCGAAGGCTCAGTGAGTGCTGCTATGAAAATGGAGGCGCAGCCGCCCTCGGCCGTGCAAGGGCCGCGGCCTCTGTCATCGCGCTCCCACGAAAATGGGGTTGAGGCCAGTGAGATAGGGGAGTGTAGGCGCGCCTCCACCACCAGATGCTTCCTTCGTCAGCATGACAGAAGCCGCTTTCATTCGCTAGAGTATGGCCGGGAGGCCCATGGCCCCTCCCACGAAAATGGGGTTGGAGCCAGCGAGATTCAGGTATGAAGGCACCCCCGGCCACCAGGTGCTTCCTTCGTCAGCATGACATGAAGGCGCTTTTTATTCGCTAGAGAATGGGAGCGAGTCTCCAGTGACTCCTCAGAATGAAATGACACCGTTGCCGTTTGAGGGACTGCGCCTCATCGAGCTGACCACGGGCGCCGCAGGGCCCACCGTGGGCAAGGTGCTGGCCGAGTGGGGCATGGAAGTCATCCATGCCGAGACCCGCCACCGAGGCGATGCCCACCGGGGCCAGGACCCGAAGCGGTGGAACCAGCGGCCCGATTTCGTGAAGCTGCACAGGGGGAAGAAGTCCTTCACGGTGGACATGAGCAAGGAGAAGGGCCGAGAGCTAGTCAGACGGCTCATCCGGCTGTCCGACGTGCTGGTGGAGAACTACGGCCTGGGGGTGGTGGAGCGGTGGGGCCTGGATTACGAGCAGGTGAAGGCGCTGAAACCGGACATCATCATGGTGCGGGTGAAGGGGTTAGGGTCCACGGGCCCCCACGCGAAGGACCTTACCTACGGACCCAACGTTGGCAACCTGAACGGCACCACCTACCTCTGGAACTATCCGGGCTCCCCGGTGCCGACCGCGGAGGCCCGCTCACAGCACCCCGACTTCATGGGCGGGGTTACGGCCGCGTACTCTGTGGTGCTGGCGTTGATGCACCGGGCCAAGACGGGGCAGGGCCAGCTCATCGACAACGCTCAGATCGAAGTTGGCGCCTCGTTATTGGGTCCCTGGTATCTGGAGTACCAGGTCAACGGCCGCGCGCCCGAGCCAAAGGGCACGCACAGCTTCAACGCGGCCCCCTACGGGGCCTACCGCTGCGCGGGGAAGGACCAGTGGTGCGTGATCGAAGTGTGGGGCCAGGCGGAGTGGGAACCCTTTTGCCGGGTGATTGGGCGGCCGGAGCTGGCGTGTGAAGGCAAGTTCGCGACACATCTCGGCCGGGTGCAGCACAAGGCAGAGCTGGACGATCTGGTGGAGGCCTGGACGCGGGAGCGCGACCGCTACGCGGTTATGGAGACCCTGCAGCGGGCGGGCATCGGCGCGGCCGCGGTCCAGGACGTGGAAGACCAGTTCACCCGGGACGTGCAGTACGCCGCCCGGGGCTGCCTGGAGCCCATCCACGAGCCCGAGATGGGAGATATCGTGAGCGAAGCTATCCCTGTCCGGCATTCCGCGACGCCGGGCCAGATGCCCGGGCCGGCTCCCCTCATGGGAGAGCACACGTACCAGATCTGCCGGGAGTTGCTACAGCTCTCGGAGGAAGAGATCAAGGCGCTGGACGAGGAGGGGGTGTTGTATTAGCTGTTAGCTATTAACTGTCAGCCGTTAGCTTGCTAGCTGTTAGCTGTTAGGAGGGAGAGTGCATGGCAGAACCGCTGGTGATCCTAGAGCGGAGAGACCCCCATATCGGGCTGGTCCGGTTGAACCGGGCTGAGAAGAAGAACGCCATGAGCCAGGACCTGGACAAGGCGCTGCGGGACGCCTGGGATGAGGTCAAAGAGGACGACGACATCTGGTCCGTTGTCTTGACGGGGAGCGGTGACTCCTTCTGCGCCGGCGGAGACCTGAAGGAGAACCTGGCCCGAGCCAAGGGAGAGTTGAAGCCGCTGCGGAAGCCTCCCCCCGGCATAATGGGGCGGGAGGGGTACTCCGACCTCTACAACCAGGGGATCGTCAAGCCGGTCATCGGCGCGGTGAACGGGTATGCCGTTGGGGGAGGTTTCGGGCTCTCGCTGGCGTGCGACATCCGCTACTGCGTCCCCACCGCGCAGTTTGGGGCGTCGGAGGTCCGCTGGTCCCACATGGCCGCGTGGCCGTCGTACATGATGACGCTGCCCCTGGGCTGGGGCATGTGGTTCGCGCTCACCGGCCAGATGATCGACGCGGAGACCGCGTTCAGGATCGGTCTTGTGCAGAAAATCTGCGAGCCGGACAAGCTCATAGACGACTGCCTGGAGCTGGCGGAGATCATCAACCGGAACGGCCGGCTGATCGGGCAGCATACCAAGGAGTACGTGTACCGTTCGCTATACGACATCTTCGGGTGGCAGGCCGCCTACAACCTCCACGGCCTCTACTACTATCACCTACGCCAGAGTAAGGACTACGACGAGGGGTCGGCGGCCTTTGCGGAGAAGCGGCGGCCCCAGTTCACGGGAGAGTTCTACAAGGCGGAGGAGAAGCCACCGGGAGTGGGGGGAACGAGGTAAGGAAATAAGGGAAGGAAGTAAGGAAATAAGGAAGTGAGGAAGTGAGGGAAGTGAGGAAGTGAGGAAGTGAGGGAAGTGAGGAAATAAGGAAGTGAGGGACCCGCTCCGTGACGGAGCTGCGCTGGGTTGGTAGTATCATTGCGGGAGGGGGCGCGATGTCCTCTGTGAATCCTGCGGATCTCGCTTGTCGACGTGGAGATCAATCTGCGCAATCTGTGAAATCCGTGGATCCGTCTAGGGAGGGCGGGGCCAATCGGTGTCATCTGTGAAATCTGCGGAACCGGCTCGATAGTTTCCGGTGGGAGGCATCCATGCTAAGCAAAGAGCTGAACGAGCGGCTTACTCGTGTCGGACCGGGAGCGCCGGCGGGGAAGCTGTTGCGCTACTACTGGCACCCCGTCGCGGGGAGCGCGGAGCTGCTTGACAACCCAGTGAAGAAGGTTCGTCTGCTCGGCGAGGATCTCGTCCTGTACCGGGATAAGTCCGGCACCCTGGGGCTCATCGACGAGCCATGCCCGCACCGCCGGGTCTCCCTGGAGTACGGCATTCCCGAGCCCGAGGGGTTACGGTGCCCGTACCATGGCTGGGTCTTCAACCACGAAGGCCGATGCCTGGAGCAACCTGCGGAGCCCTGGGACAGCACCTTCAAGGACCGTGTCACCACCAAGGCCTACCCGGTGCAGGAGTTGGGGGGCTTGATCTTCGCGTACCTGGGTCCGGAGCCGACGCCCCTGCTGCCACGCTACGACATCCTGGTCTGGGAGAACGTGGTACGCCAGGTGGGTATGACGCTGATCCCATGCAACTGGCTGCAGGCCATGGAGAACTCCCTTGACCCAGTGCACGTCGAGTGGCTCCACAGCTACTACATGGACTATGTGTGGATGCGCAAGGGCGTGAAGCAAGACAATCGGATGAACGCCCGCCACAAGAAGATCGGTTTCACCCGCTTCGAGCACGGTATCATCAAGCGACGCGTCCTGGAGGGCAACACCGAGGAGGATGACCCGTGGAAGGTCGGGCATCCCATCATCTTCCCCCACATCCTGCGAGTGGGCGGTCGCGGTAGCCATACCTTCCAGTACCGTGTCCCTGTCGACGATGAGCACACCCTCCACGTTACGTACTCGGTCTACCGCCCCGGGATTCCGGTTCCGGCGCAGGACGTGGTCCCCGTCTACGACCTGCCCTTATTTGACCGCGATGGCAAATACATGACCGAGGTCGTACTGGTGCAAGACTTTTTTGCGTGGGCCAGCCAGGGGGCCATCGCGCGGCGGGAGCTGGAGCACCTAGGCCAGAGCGACGTGGGCGTCATCATGCTGAGGGAGCTGTTGAAGGAGCAGATCGAGAAGGTCGAGCGGGGCGAGGAGCCGATGGAGGTTTATCGAGATCCGGCCAAGAACCAGATCGTCGACCTGCCCCAGGAGGACCTCTCCTACGATGCCCGCCAGCAGCGCAGCCTGGCCACCCAGTTCACCGGGGTGGCGCTGCAGCAAGACTGGACGCGATTCAGCCCGGCCCAGGATCTGCTCAGGCAGGTCTTCGAGGAGGCGGACGAGTGGAAGGCGCGGGGCCAGGCGCTCTTGCCGATGCCACCGGCACCAGAGTACGGCGAAGAGGCGGGGGAGCACCGGCACATGGTATTGAGACCGTAAGGTCAGGGGAACGGATCAGACGGGCGGGGACACCGGCCCCCGCCTTTTTCGTGGGGCTGGCGAGCGTGACCGCCAGCACAGCCGAGGACGGCTGTGCCACATTTACAAGTCAAGCCTGACGGCGCTTGGCAGTGCCGCCCCAGGGAAAAACAAGCCTTCCAGGGCCCTGCAGGCGTGGGCGCCGCCTCCACAGGTTCGTAGCAACGACGCCAAGGCACGGTGCGACTGCGGGCCCTTAAGGGCTGTACTCTATGACCCCGAAGTAGAGGTCGCCTGCTTCGGGCTGGCCCTCGACCCGCATCTCCCCGAAGGGGTAATGGTCGGCGGAGACGTTGTACCAGGCCGTAGGGGCGCGCTGGTTTGGGCCCGGGAACGACACCAGATCGAAGTAGTAGTCGTGTCCGGGGGTCACCTGAAGCATCTCCATGGGGAAGCTGTACCAGCGGTTCTCGCTGATCTCCCTGCCCGGCAGACCGCGCGCAAAGAACGGCGCTTCGGCTGATGGGCCCCGATAGAGCCGGAGATAAACGGGAGCACTGTTGCGCGCCCCATCCGCCGCGAGCAACACGCGGATCTCGTCCAGGGTTGATGACCCGGCCCTGAACACCTGGCCTGCGGGAGTGGTGAGGAGAGGAGTCCGAGTCGCGCCAGCGCTATCCCAGAACCATCCCGGAAGCCCTCCACGGTGCCGCCTGAACACGCCGTACGGGCCGCTCCTGAACACCTCAGTAAAGGGACCTGCCGCTCCCAAGCGCTCCTCGCCACCCAAGAATCCGCCCATAGGTCCCGTCACCACCCAGTCCACCTTACGCCAGGTACGCTCCACGGCTGACCCCATCAGGGCCGGCTGCGCCGTCGCCACGTAGGTAGGGGGGTGGATGAACCGGCGCCCGGCCATGAAATCCAGCTCCCATTCGACCGTGCCCAGCTTTTCTTGTGGACCCAGCCTCGGCTGCAGAAAGGCTGCGACGTTGCCCAGGTGGTCTTCCGGAGCGTTCAATAGATTGACATTCCACGCTATCGGCGCGGCGAGAAAGGCCACCAGCACCAGGGCCTGCTGGCCCCTGGCACCGAGGAGTGCGGCTGGAAAGCCGGTGGGGCAGGCTTTCCAGCCTGCCCGCACACGTTGACTACTTACGCGACCACCACCAGCTTCCCCATGTTCCGGCCGTGGTCCTCGGCTGCCGGTAAGGATCGCCCCATGGGCGAAGAACTGCTGAGCCAGGAGAGCGATGAGTCCGGTCAAGCCGACGACGACCCAGAACCCATATCTGGGCCAGCCTACGGAGAAAAGGTAATAGAGTCCTCCGAGCAGGGTGACGAGCAGCAGAAACGAGGTTACGGGGCGGCCCGCGCCTCGCACTGTCATCATGACAGCCAGAAGCACCGCCGGCACCGCCCAGAAACGCAGGCCGAAGGGGACCGTATCCACCAACCCCGCGAGGTTCTTCATCAGGCGTTCGGGCGATGGGTCAATCACCTGCATGCGGTAGTCCCCGATGACGAAAATGCGGTCCAGCGTTTCGGCGGGACCCATCAAGAGGACCTGGGTCCCGTACCAAGCGGCCAGAGGCGCCAGGGCCGCCGCGATGGTGACCAGCAGGGTGGAAACCCGGCGCCCTTCTTCCTCTGGCCCAGAGGTGAACCGGACCAGGGCCCAGTGGCCCGCCACGGCCCCCAGCGCGATGGGAGCCAGCGCCAGCTTGGTGAGGCCGGCCAGCCCGAAGGCCAGCCCGGCCAGGAGTTGGACAGACATCGCCCTGTGCCTGCCGAGCCAGAGCCTGGCCCCGACGAAGAGCCAGAACAGAGCCGCTGCCTCTCCCAGGAGGACCCGGTTGTAGGGATAGAGGGAGAGGGCGAGGAGGAGGGCGCCCAGAGCGGCGACGAATCGCCCGCTCGCGAGGCGGAGCAACAGGTAAAACGCGGCGGTCGCCAGCCCTGCGTAGACCACCGTGACCGCGCGCGCTTCTGCCGTTCCCGCACCGGCCGCGGCGAACACGGCAGCGACCGGGATCGTGACGGTCGGACCGGTGGTCAGGTGAGGGTCAAAGAGCCAGGGGTCCAACCCGTCAGCGGTCCCATAGAACCCATCCAGGACAAGGTTCCACGGGGCCTGGATGATGTAGCCCTCGTCGTAGGAAAGGGGTGGGTTAACGGTAAGATTCGGGAGGCTGTGCGCGACGGTAAAGAGGAAAGCCCACGCGGCAATGGCGACGTCGGGAGTCAGGACGCGGCTCAGGTGGCGTTTCACGGCGGTTCATGTTACCGCGGGTAGCGGGGTTCCACCATAGCACCATGACCGACCCCGTCCTAAGAGGAGGAAGGCGGGGGACAATCCTGGACAATCCCCCGCCTTTCAGTCTCGTTGGAACGGACGGTCAGCCCAAGCTGCGGTAGCCGAACCTGCGGGCGATGAGGGCGAGGATGACGCTCACGAAGAGGAGGATGGTCGCGATGACGGCGGCCACCTCGTATTTGCCCTCGGCGATGTAGTCCAGCTGCATGATGGAGAGGGGGCGGATGGCGGTGTTGGAGAGGAGGGCGACCTGAGCGATGTTGCGGGCCGCCCCGATGAAGCTGATGACGCCGATGACTACCAGGGTGGGACTGATGAGGGGCAGTACGATGCGCCGGTAGGTGTACCACCAGTTCCCCCCCACCACCCGGGAGGCCTCCTCCAACTCGTTCCCCAATTGCATGAGGTTGCTCTTCATGATCTGGACCGCCAGGGGCGCGCCCGAGATAACAAGGGCCAGGATGAGGGTGATCATCTGGCCATAGAAGCCGTTGGGCCACCAGGGCTTGGCGCCTGGAAACAGGCTCTGGACGACTTCGGAATCCATAAAGGGCGGGAAGGGCTGCCGGAACGCGGGGTTCAGGAACATGGTGAGTAGCCCGAGGCTCAGGATGATGCCCGGCACCGCGATGGGCAACCAGCTGATGAAGTCCAGGGTGCCCCGGGCATAGAACTTGGTGCGCACGATTATGTAGGCGATAAGGGAGTGGAGGAACACCGCGGCAAGTCCGGTGCCGATAGCCAGCTGGATCGTGTTGCCCAGGGCCCGGCCCAGGAGCCTGTCGTTCAGGGCGGTCTGCCACTGCTTCAGCGTCCATGGCTCCTCGATGAAGAAGCCGAAGAGCTTCATGAAGGTACCCATGACCGAGAAGATCATGGGTACGGCGATGATGATGAAGGCCATAAGGGCGAGGAAACCGAAGGCAGGCCACTTGAGCCTTCCCAGCTTCATCTTCTCGGACCGGAACTGGCCGGTGACGGTCGTGTACTGCCGGTTGGAGATGAGGGTCCGCTGCAAGAATACCAAGCCCATAGAGGCGCCGATGAACACCACCGCCAGGGCGGAGACGGCGTCATAGCGCGGGATGTGCTGGTAGAGGGTATCGTAGATCCAGGTGCTGAACACGTAGAAGCCGAAGGGCGTGCCCAGGATCTGCTCGATCTCGAAGGCAGAGAGAGCGTTGAGAAGAGCGAGGAACTCCACCGCGATGATGACGGGGAGCATGAGCGGGATGAAGATGCGGAAGAGGGTGCCGATATTGCTCGCGCCCGAGACCCGGGAGGCTTCCTCGAAGGCCGAGTTCATGTTGCGGAAGGCCGGCGTCAGGATCATCACCTTGATGGCGATGCTGGTGCCCATGATGTGCACCCAGACGATGCCCCAGAACGAGTAGATGTTCAAGGGGCCGGCCTTGGTCTCAGGGTCAATAAGGCCGGCACCTCCGGCCAACCACCGAATCCCTTGGTTCACCAGGCCGAACTGCGGGTCCAGCAGAAGGATCCAGCTAAGGGTCACGGTAAGGGCGGGCAGGAAGAAGGCGAGCCAGAAGAGGAACTCGAAAATCTTGCCGCCCGGTACGTCGGTGCGGGCCAGGAGCCAGGCGATGAACACGGCGAAGGCGAGGGCGAGGAACTGGCGGACTACCGCAATGGATACGGTGTTCCAGGCGGCCTTCTGGAGCGCCTGCTCGGTAAATACGGCGCGCCAGCCTTCCAATCCCCAGCGCGCGGCTTCGCCGGGCTTGGAGACCTGGAAGCTCTGGATCAGGATCGTGACCAGCGGGTAGATAATAAGGAACGCGACGGCCGCAAGCAGGATGGTCATCAAAACGGCCGATAACTCGAGGCGTATTGGCCGTACGCCAATGCGCGGGGCTAAGGTTACGCTGGCCATACGTGCGTCCTTTCTGGGGGCATCGTCAACAGGACAGACTGCCCCTCTACCCACTGGCCGTTACGGGACAAATGTAACAGAATACTTTCCCCGCCCGGTATCCCGACCCGGGCCTCGTAGTGGTCGCCCACGAAAAGGAGCGTCTCGATGGTTCCGGGGACTGCATTGGGCTCTCCCTTGTGGTCACCTGGCTTACGCTGCGGGATCACCTCAATATCCTCCGGACGAATGGAGACGTATGCGACCTCTCCCGGCTTGACCTCAGCAAGGGAGTGGTCCAGGCAGTAGACCGTGGCCGCAGCCGCCGCGCCATTGGCGATGGCCACGCCCACCTTCCCAGTTGCCGGCTGGACTAAAGTACCGCGGACGGTTACAGTCTGACCCAGAAAGTCGCGGACGAAAGGCGTCGCCGGCTTGTCGTACATGTCCGCGGGCGGCCCCTCCTGCTCGACGTGGCCTTCGTTCATGACGGCGATGCGGTCGGAGAGGGTGAGCGCCTCCACCTGGTCGTGGGTCACAAAGAGGACGCTGATGCCCAGGCGGCGCTGGAGCAGCTTGACCTCGACCCGCATCTGGTTCCGCAACTTCGCGTCCAGGTTGCTGAAGGGCTCGTCGAGGAGCAGCAGGTCGGGCTCATAAACCAGCGCGCGGCAAATAGCGACGCGCTGTTGCTGCCCGCCACTGAGCATCGGGGCAGGCCGGTCGATGAGGGCTGCCATGCCCACCAGCGCCAGCACTCGCTCCACCCGCTCCCGCAACTCACCGCCCTTGATGCCTCGCAGCCGCAGCGGGTACGCCACGTTCTCGAACACCGTCATGTGGGGCCAGATGGCGTAGGACTGGAACACCATCCCCATGTTCCGCTTGTGGGGCGGAACGAAGAGGCCACGGGCGGCGTTTGCCACCGGTTGTCCCTTGTAGATGATTGCACCGCCATCGGGCCGCTCCAGACCCGCGACCATCCGAAGGGTGGTGGTTTTGCCGCAGCCGCTGGGGCCCAACAGGGTGAAGATCTCGCCCTGCTTTACCTCTAGGCTTGAGCCGTCTACCGCCCGGACCCTTCCGAAGATCTTGGTCACCCCTTCAAGCCGAAGGATGGTGTCTTCTGCCACGCTCCCTCCTCAGTCACCGCCTCAAGACTGTTTTCTAATAATAGGGGCGGAAAGGGGTGTGTCAATACAGGGTCCCTGCGGACTCACCGAGCATACACGTCGCAAGGATACGTAGGGCCGTTACGGCCGTGATAGACTCGGCTACGAGGCACGAGAGACGAGAGACGAGAGACGAGAAACGAGGCACGAGGAACGAGTGATGGAAGCCGGCATCAACTTTTTCCCCGAGGCAGCGCCTGAGGAGAAGCCAGCGGATGTCTACTTCGCCGAGTGCCTGCAGATTGTCCGCGACGCGGACCGGCTCGGATACCACCACATTCGCACCGTTGAGCACTATTTCGAGCAGTACGGCGGATACTCACCGAACCCCATCGTCTTCCTGACTGCGGCCTCTCAGCGGAGCCGGCGGTTGCGGCTCATTACCGGCGCTGTCCTGCCCGCATTCAATCACCCTCTCAAGCTCGCCGGTGAGATCGGGATGCTGGACGCGATCAGCGACGGACGCCTGGAGGTGGGCTTCGCCCGCGCGTTCTTACCCCATGAGTTCGCCCGGTTTGGAGTTCCGCTGGACGAGAGCCGGGCGCGCTTTGAGGAGGGAATCGAAACGGTGGAGCGTCTGCTGCAGGAGCAAATGGTGGGCCTTGACGGTCGGTTCCATAGGTTCCCGCCGACGACGTCGCTGCCCCGACCGACCCAACAGCCACGCCCGCCCTTCTGGGTGGCAGCGCTCTCCACGGAGCAAAGCTTCGCCTACGCGGGAAGTCGTGGACATCATGTCATGGCCATCCCTCTGCTAGGCACAAGGATGGTCCCGCTCCTCCAGGCTTATCGACAGGCATGGAAGGCCTCCGGCCGCCCCGGATCGGGACGGGTGATGCTCGCGTTCCACATGTTCTGTCATCGCGACGGCAAACGGGCCCTTGAGCTGGCCAGGGACCCCATCAACCACTACCTGAGGGCGCTGGCCCGAGCGGCCTCAGGGTGGCTGACCGGAGCTGGCAGTGCTGACTACCCAGGCTACAAGCAAATGATCGAGGCCCTGGAAGGGGAGACCTTCGAAACGGTGCTGGCCCATGGTGGAGCGTGGATCGGGACTCCCGCCGAGATCGTCGAGCAGGCCACGGCGTACCATGACCAGGTGGGCGGCTTCGAGGTGGCTTCGCTGCAGGTGAACTTCGCCACTCTGGCCTTCGAGGACGCCCGCCGCTCCGTCGCGCTGTTCGCCGCCGAGGCGTTACCTCGCCTTAGAGAGATCCCGAATCCGCCATGAACCGGTAGGGCGCACCTGTTGCGGCAATGTCCTTAGGGGCCGGGTCCCCCGGCCCCCTGCCCCAAGGGGCGAGGAGACCTCGCCACTACGTAGAGGGGGGTGCGAGTGCGGGATCTGAAGCCCACGTGGGGCCCGAGACGTCTATAAAAGTTGACAGAGCCGGGAGGCGATGCTAGGATTGGCTCCGCCCATTTGACAACGAAGGACCGGCACCATGAGCACGAGCTTCGGCCTACGGGTGAGAGAGCTGCGCAAGGCCCGCGGGATGAGCCAGAAGGAGCTGGCTGCCAAAGCCAGCATTGACTTTACGTATCTTTCGAAAATAGAGAACGCACGGCGGCTGCCGCCG
>CAZPYZ010000087.1:0-10947 GCA_964590215.1 uncultured Dehalococcoidia bacterium
ACCCTCGCCCTCCTGGGCGACACCATCCCCACCCGCCGCTTCTCCGTCCACCGGGAAGACGCGTTCCTGAAGCTGCGTGACCTCCTCCACAGCGCGGACGCCGTCTTCGCCAACCTCGACGCCTCAGTCCACAACTACCTCGACGGCAACCACGCGCAGCGCCCCGAGGGCGGCACCTACATGACCGCCGAGCCCTCCGTCCTGGGGGACCTCCGCTGGATCGGCATCAAGCTCCTCGCCTGCGGCTCCACCCACGCCGATGACTACGGCCAGGCCGGCATCATGGACACCATCCGCCACCTCGATGAGGCGGGGATTATCCACGCCGGCTCAGGGCGCCATCTCGCCGAGTCCCGCGCCCCCGCGTACCTCGAAACCCCAAGGGGCCGCGTCGCCCTGATTGCCGCCACCGGGCACTTCTACCCCAGCGGCCGCGCCGGCGCCCAGCGCCGTGATACCCCCGGCAACCCCGGCGTGAATGGACTCCGCCACCACTGGCAATTCAACGTAGAGCCCGGGCAGCTCGAGTCCCTTCAGACCATCGCCCGATCCCTCGGCTGGAACGCCAACCACGGCGAAGGAGTAGCGCCCGCCGTCCGCGAGAGCCGCGCGGCCCACGCCTTCGACTTCCTGGGTAACTCCTTCACCACCGCAGAGGGTCCGGCCCTGCAGAGCTGGGTGCATCCCGAGGACCTGGAGGCCAACCTCCAGCAGGTCCGCTTCGCCCGCAACACTGCCGATCGCGTCATCGTCTCCCTCCACTGCCACGACCTCTTTGGTCCCATGGGCTTCTCCGGCAACGACCGGGTTGCGGACTACGTCACTCAGTTCGCCCGCGCCTGTATCGACAACGGTGCGGACGCGTTCGCCGGCCACGGCCCGCAGCGTCCCCTCGGCATCGAGATATACAAAGGGAAACCCATCTTCTACAGCCTGGGCGCCTTCCTCTCCCAGCTAGAGACCGTCCGCTACCTGCCGCAGGCGTCCTATGACCAGTACGGCCTCGATAGCAGCGCCACCCCGTACGATTTTGCCCGCACCCGGTACGGCCGCAACAACGCCACCACCGAGCGCTGGGAGCAGGCGTTCGCCATGTGCCAGTACTCCGGCGACGATCTCAAAGCCCTCCACCTCTACCCCCTGGAACTCGGCGCTGGGCGCCCCATGTGGCAGCGGGGCCGCCCCGTCCTAGCCACTGAAGAAGCCGCCGCTCGCGTCATCAAGAAGATCGCCATGCTCTCGGAACCCTTCGGCACCAAGATCACCAACCGCAACGGTATCGGCGTGGTCGAGCTTTGACCCCCGGGTCGGGTAGGGGCGCGTTGCATGCGCCCTGGGGCACTTCGAACCATTGTTTTTGTCACCGCGTGTACGCGGTGCAGACACCGATGATTGTAAAGTACATGATGTGGCACTCCTGGCTCCATAGCTTCTATGGCGCCCTCTCCTCCAACCCCTCCCTGTTCAACTCCAACACCTACTGGATGGAGCAGGACAAGCTACCGGCGGACCGCCGCAGCTGGTGATGGATCGATACGCCAACCCCTGGGCAAGGAGCGGCAACGGTGACTGACGTGAACATGGTCCTGGTAGGGGACGCCTACGTGGGCCGCCCGGACCCCGATTCGGCCTTCGCCCCGGCGTTGCCCCTGCTCAAAGGGGCCGACATCGCGTTCTGCAATCTGGAGACCGTCATCGCCGATGCGAAATACCTTTCTCCCCACGACCGGGATCCTCACCCTCGCACCGACGAGTGGATGCTGGACGCCTACCTGCGGGCTGGCTTCAACGTCATGAATCTCGCCAACAACCCCAGCACGTGGCACGGACTGGACCCGTTCTTCCGTTGTTTGGACCTGCTGGACAAGGCGGGTATCGTCCACGGCGGAGGCGGGCGAGACCTGGCGGAGGCGCGCAAACCCGCGATCATCGAGCGGAAGGGGACCAGAGTCGCGTTCGTGTGCCGGACCTCCGTGTGCAACCCGGAATTCGCGGCTTCCTCGGACCAGGGCGGGATCGCCTTTTACCCGGTCGCCACGTACTACGAGCCACGCCTCCGGGTCCACCACGTCCCGGGCTCACCGCCCATCATCCACACGGTCCCTGACCGCGGCGAACACCGCGCCGCCCTGGAGGAGGATATTAGGCATGCCAGAGAGCAGGCAGATGTGGTGGTGGTCTCCTGGCACTGGGGTGTGTCGCCGGCCACAGGGGGCAGCGGCGACCTGATCGAGTACCAACTCGAGATGGGGCACTTCGCCATCGACGCCGGGGCTGATCTGGTGGCTGGCCATCACCCCCACGTGCTGCAGCCGATAGAGGTCTATAAGGGCAAGCCCATTCTCTATTCCCTCGGGAACTTCGTCCACGACATGCGCTACGGGCGAGGCGGGCGCAACCGGCTGATGGCGATGCTGGTGCGATGCTTGATCCGGGACGGCAAGATCCGGCGGCTCTCCTTCGTGCCGGGGCTGATCGAAGGGCATGGTCCGCCCGATTACCACCCGCCTAGCGAGGCGCCGGAAATCGTGGACCACATGCGGGCGATCTCGGCCCACTTCGGCACCCAGTTCCAGGTAGCCGCGGACGACGTCGCGGTCGCCCTGTAAGGCTGGAGGAGATCTGTGGGAGCGACCGAGACCGGGCTTGCGCAGTTCGTGGCGGAATACCCAGCGGCTGACATTCCGCCCGAGATCCTGCACCTCGCGAAACGCTGCCTGATGAACTTCTTAGGGGTCGCGCTCTACGCGTCTCAAGACCCGTCGCTGGAGATTTTCCTGGACCTCTTCAAGGCCGAGGGCAGCGGCCAAGCCGCTACCATTCTGGGAAGGGGTGTCCGGACCACCGCGCAGAATGCGGCTCTGGCCAACGGTTACCTGGGGCATCTCGAAGACTTCGACGACAGCCATACGCCTTCGGGCATACATCCCGCATCCCCGATCTTCCCCGCGCCCCTGGCGGTCAGCGAGCTGCGGGCGGTCTCGGGGCTGCACCTGCTGGCGGCCTGTGTCATCGGGATCGAGGTGGCCTGTCGGGTGGGTAACGTGATCCACGAACACCGCCGGGAGGTGACGGACTACTGGCATATCACCAACACCTGCGGTGTCCTGGGTGCCGCCAGCGGGGCGGGCCGCCTGTTGCGGCTGCCGTCGGAGCAGATGGTGCACGCCTTCGGCATCGCGGGCACCCAGGCGTCGGGGTTACGAGAGCTCTCCGGCTCCATGTGCAAACCCCTGCATGCTGGCAAGGCGGCCCAGAACGGGCTTTGCGCGGCGATGCTTGCGCAGCGAGGCTTTACCGCCACCGACAGCGTATTCGAAGGTCCCCGGGGGTTGATCGGCGTCATGGCCTCGGGGTACGACCTGACAGAGGCTACACGGGACCTCGGCAGGCGCTGGGAACTTCCGAACAATGGCTTCAAGCCTTACGCCTGCGGCATTGTCAACCACGGCCTGATCGACGCCATGCTGGCGCTCCGGCAGCGGGAGGGCGTCAAGCCGGAGGCCATCCAGCGCGTCGATGTATCGCTACCCCGCCTCGCGCCCTCCCTCAGCCGGCGGCGGCATCCACACACGGGACTGGACGGAAAGTTCTGCTACTGGCACGCCGCGGCGGTGGCTCTCGCCGACGGCGCCGCCCTCCCGGCACAGTTCACCGACGCCCGGGTCAAGGACCGGGTCGTCGCGGCGTTGCGGGACAAGATAGAACTGCACGTCGATCCGTCGCTCAAAAGCCACACGGCGGCGGTCGCAACCCTGACCATTACGGATGGCCGGACCTACACGGAGCGAGTAGATTACGCCACCGGGACGCCCGAAAACCCCATGACCGACCAGCAGGTGGAAGGCAAGTTCCGTGCCCTCGCGGGGGAGGTGCTCCCTCGAGAGCAGGTCGACAGGGCCGCAGAGATGCTGTGGCAGTTCGACAAGGTATCCGATGCACGGAACGTGATCCCGCTCTTGTGTGCGCGGTGACGCTTGCGGAGGCTGGCTGAACCGAAGCACCGCGGTGGCTATCGCGAGGATAATGACGCGTTGGTAAGAGGCCTAAGCCTCTCTTAGGGCTGGCCACTCGGAGAGGAGGCGGCCGCCACCCTTGAGGCTGTACCGGCGCCCAAGCTTGGAAAGCATGTACCAGAGGGATGAAAGCCGGCTGGTGGCCAGGGGCGCGCCGCACTCCCGCTCGATGTCCTCCAGCACGGGCATGTAGTTCAGGGTCGCCTGGAAGTAGATGGCCTCGATCTTGCCGTCCTTGCCTGCCTCCTGGAAGGCCCGCTTGGTATAGGCCAGCACCTCCGGTGGCTTGAAGGCCACCGCCTCGACCATGCTGTTGAAGGCCCGCTCCCCAGGAGACACGGCCTCGATGCCGTGGCCCGCCAGGTACGCCCGCACCCGGCGGTCCATGCTCTCGTCCCAGGGGCTCATGAGAAGCACCCGCCGCGCTCCGTACGCCTTGATGGACATGGCAGCGGAGTAGGCCGCCGTGGTGACCGGAATGGGCAGCCGCCGCTGCAGGTCCTCCCGCAGGCCCGGGTTCAGCAGTTCGACGGGGGCGCCCATGATCGTTACCGCCTGCCAGCCGTGTTCCTCGACGATGACGGGCGTACGGTAGACGTACTGGTCCTTGATCCCAATGAACGGGATATTGGCGTCGAAGCTGTTCCCCGTGGAACGGTCGGCGAGCTGAAAAGCCATCCCCACGCGCTCCACGGTTACATCCGGTGGGAACACGGATTGCAACCGCTCTGGTTGACGGGCTGAGACACCCGCCAGGATAAAGCCGATGGTGGTCTGGTCGGACATGCCTCTCCTTCTAAATTTAGATTTTTGGAAGCACGGCCGGAGTTGTTCACACTGGGGCTACGCCCCAGACCCCGGCTTCACGCCAGGAACGTTTTGCCCATCGTGGCCCCGGTGAGTGCGGCTTTCCGGCCGCACTCCTAGGGTGTGGCAAGCAGCCTACCCCACCCCTGGATCGGTGGGATCACCCCGGGCCGGACCAGGTTGTTCCAAACTTCCGTGTTGTAGTTCGTGAACACGGTCTTGCCGTATTTCTCTTCCACCGGGACGATAGTGTGTTCTGCTATGGCGCCGCCCGGCACCAGCACACCTTCCGCCGTGGGCGCCTTTTCAGCCGCCTCGTTGGCGACATCGAGGGCCAGCTGCAACCGGTCCTCGAAGGTCAGCCGCCGGGTATCCGCGCTCCAGTGGCCTCGACCGAAGACGGCAACCACGTCGATGCCGCCGTCCTGCATGTAATCCTGGAGCCCCTGGTTGACCTCATCGGCCCAGCGGCTTCCGATGCTCAGTCGCTTGACTCCGAGGTAGTTCATCGCGTCGATAGCCGACTCCAGGGTGCTGTCCGCGGTGATCCCGGTGCGCCGCTTCGTTTCGTCCAGGAGGCTGCGCACCCGGGCCCGCCCCAGTTGGGCGGAGATGGGTGCTCCTCCCAGGATGATGACGTTCACCCGCTCCTTGACCAGCAGGTCCACGCACTCCCAGTAGCTCTCGATGGCCCGGTTCACGCCGTCTTTTGTGTAATCCTCCATGCCCACGAGGCCGGTCTGCACTAGCATCACGTTGGTCGGGACGATGCGATAGAAGCGGTAGCCCGTGCCGGCCTGGACAGGGCCGGAAGGCCGGCCTGGACCAATGAATCCCCAGCGAAATATGGGCAGTGCTCGTTGCATGACGCCCTCCTTACGGCTTCTCCAGCCTGCGCTTTTCCGGCATCTGGTCCCCATCCATCCAGACGATGGGCGGCGTCCAGTATGCGACGGTATTCGCGCCGTAGTTATGCAGGAGGTCGTACACCCATGGTTGGTACACGGTGTACGCCGTTCGTTCGAAGGTCGAGATGAAATAGGCCTGATCGTAGAGGCGGCGCTGGATCTGCTGGTGCAGGCGCTTGGCCTCATCCTCGTTGAACTCCACCACCAGGCGCTCCAGCAGCACATCGAGTTCGGGGTCGTTGAGGCCACGCTTGTTGAGCAGTCCCTTGGAATGCAAGCGATCAAGGAGATTGCGCCGGTTCTGGCCGTTTTCTCCCTCAACCCGCAGCTCGTAAGCCCCGTCCAGCTCAGCCTGCGCGTTTGAGGCGCGATCCAAGGGCCGCAGGGTGAGCGCGATGCCCAGCGGCCTCAACTGCGACGCCAGCACCTGAGCGATGGGTCCGGGATTTGTCGAAGCCGCGCTGAAGTTGACCTCGGCCTGGAACCCATTGGGGTACCCTGCCTCGGCCAGAAGACGCTTCGCCTCCGCGATGTCCTGCTGCTTGGTGGCCGGGTTGAAGCCCGGCAGCTTGAGCAGCTCCTCCTGCGGCATAGCCCATCCCTTGCGCCAGCCATAGCTCACCGGAGGATTGATGATGCCATCACCAAAGCTCGCTTTGGCCACCATGTCCTGGCGGTCGACTGCGAGGTTGATGGCTCTTCGGATACGGATATCGCCATAAGGAGGCTTATCCAGGGCGAAGATCAGGCCATTGGAATAGGTGCCATGGAATTTGTCGAATTTCAGATCCGGTTTGAGTCCCCTGACCGTCTCGAACTGCACCTTGTCCTCGGGGTTCATCGCGTCGATCTCCCCGGCCACGAACGCAGCGATCATGGTCCCACGATCGCCCATATAGTGGCCCGCGACGCCGTCCAAGTAGGGAAGCCCTCGCCTCCAATAGGTGTCGTTGCTCACGACGGTCCACCCCGCGGTCTTGTCGAACTGCTTCAGCCTAAAGGCTCCAGTGCCGATAGCGCTTGTCTCGAGCTGCTTCCCCTCCTGCAGTAGGTGTTTGGGAATGACCTCGATCTCGATCATGTCGTCTCGGAGGAAATCGGGATTTGGCTTTGCCGTCGTGACGCGTACGGAGTAGGGGTCGGTCGCGACTACACTCTGCACGTTGCTAACGCGAGCGGCGTCTGTAACTTTCCCGCGATTCTCCTTGAGGTAGTTGAAGGTGTGCAGGACGTCCTCGGCCGTGAACGGTTTCCCGTCGTGCCAGGTCACATCCTTTCTCAAGGAGAAGATGTACGTGTTTTGATCCGGCTGGTCCCAGCGCTCCGCGAGCCAGGGTGCGACCTTTCCGCTCTCAATCCACCGCTCGCCCAGCTTCAGGTCGCGGGCAACAAGGGGTTCATAGATGGTGTTATTGAGGTTGGCGAGAGAACCTCCACTGCTGTACGGGTTGAGGTTAGCGTTGGTCCCGCTGATGGGCAGGTGGAACACGCCTCCTCGCCTCGGCGCCGCCGGAGGCGCGGGTTCCTGACCATCGAGCCGCTGAGCGGGTGTACAGGCCAAAGAGCCGGCGAGCCCCATGATCAAGAGGATCGATATGAACAGCAGCCTCACGGTTCCTCCAATCCCTCAGGTAACGGCCTGCTCTGTGCGCAGGCTGGTGATCTCCTCCGGCGTATAGCCCAACTCCCCGAGGATCTCGTCGGTGTGTTCCCCCGACAGCGGCGGCAGCCTCCTGATACCCGTCGTGCTCTCAGAGAATCGGGGGCCGATGCCCATGTGGCGAATAGGGTGGTTCTCCACACTCCCAGCCTCAACTACCATCCGCCGGTATGCGGTGTGCGCGTCAGCCAACGCTTCGTCCAGCGCGTACACCGGCGCCGCGGCCATGGCTGTCATAGGCTGCAAGAGCTGCCACCACTCGTCCCGGGTGCGCTGCTTAAAGGCCTCTCGCAGCCCTTCGTAGGTCCGGCCGTCCTGCGAGCGGTCCCCCATGGCCGGCACCAGGTCCTCACGGTCGAGGGCCTTGCACAGCGCCTCCCAGAAGCGGGAGTCCCCGCAACAGATGGACATGAACTTCCCGTCCTTGCACTCGTAGACGTTGTACGCAGGTGAGCCGCCATTGAGGTCCCAGTTCCCCGGCGCCGGGATGAGGCCGTCCCGGAAGTAGCGGGTGGCAATGTTCGTCATCAGGTAGAGCACGCCATCGGAGAGGGCGACGTCCAGGTACTGGCCCCGCCCGCTCTGAGTGCGGGCCATCAGCGCGGCGAGAATGGTCAGCGCCGCGTACATGCCGCCGCCCGCGAAGTCGGCCAAGACATTGGGAGGAACGATGGGCGGGCCTCCCGGGTGGCTCAGCATGCTCAGGGCCCCGGTGAGGGCGATGTAGTTGAGATCGTGTCCACCCACGTCTTTGTAGGGGCCATCCTGGCCGTAGCCGGAGATGGAGCAATAGACCAGGCGGAGATTAATGGTCCGTAGTGTCACGTAATCGCACCCCAACCGCTTCACAACCCCGGGTCTGAACCCCTCGATAAAGACGTCGGCTTCTCTGGCCAACCGACGCAACGCCTCCTGAGCGCCTGGATGCTTCAGGTCCAGGATGATGCTGCGCTTGTTGCGGTTGAGGGCGTTGAAGGCGGCAGCTCGTTTCGCCAGGCTTTCAACCGGGGGCGACCCCCTCCGTCCAGCCTGCCCGGCCATCCTGGGCTCCTCCACCCGCACCACCTCGGCTCCCAGGTCGCCAAGGATCATGGCGCAGAAGGGACCGGGACCCTGGCGGGTCATCTCGACGACCTTGATCCCCTCTAGCGGCGCGACCATCGCAACCTCTCCTGCGCTCGGGTTCGGGCAGGAGCGACGGGCATTTGCAGATAGGCCCTTGCCTGCCACTCCAGGAAGGAGGCGAGGGGCTGGTCTTTCAGATCGTTGGTGTAGGGATTGCCCGCCCCGCAGGGGCCGGATGGACCCGCTCCACCTACCACCAGCGCTTTCATCGCGCTAGATCGCTTTCTGATCCCGCAGCCCGGTGATCTCCGCGACGGAATACCCCAGTTCCCTGAGGATCTCCTCCGTGTGCTCGCCCAGAGCAGGGCCGGGGGTCCTGACCTTGCCCGGCGTGGCGGAGAGGTGGATTGGGGTGTTGGTGAAGGTGACCGGCCCCAGGACGGGATGTTCCAGGGTGGTCAGCATCTCGTTCTCCAGGATCTGGGGCTCCTTGAACACCTGGTCCCGCTCCAGGATGGGGCCAGCGGGGACGTCCGCCGCCTGCACCCGGGCCAGCCATTGCTGTGCGCTGCCCGTGAGCAGTTGCTGTGCCACCTCGGCGTACACGGGCTTCCGGACCTCGGCGTGGACCCAGGGCCCGTTGTCCACCAGGTGGCCCATGCCCACCAGCCGGGCCAGGCTCGCGAGCTGCCGGTCGTTGTTGGCCGCGATGTTGATGTAGACGCCGTCCCCGCACTTGAACACCCCCGGTGTCCGGGCGGAGTTGTCGCGCTCCGGCGGGGGGCCCTTCGAGGCCATGGACATCTGGCCGCTCTGGAGGGCCAGCCAGGTGTGCAGGAGCGATCCCTCTACCTTCTGGCCGGCTCCTGTCTTCTCCCGTGCCCAGAGGGCCACCATGATGCCGAAGGCCATCAGCATCGGCGTGGCGCCGTCGGACGCGTAGACCCCCGTCGTGACGGGCTCGCCGTCGGGGAGCCGCCGCGCCATGAGCCCGCCGAGACCCTGGAGGATCCGGTCGTAGCCCCCCTTGTCCGCGTATGGACCCTTGGTTCCATAGGCGCTCACCGAGGCGTACACCAGGCGGGGGTTTATCTTGGCGAGCCGTTCGTAGTCGAGGCAGAGGCGTTTCGCCGCGGCGGCACGGAGGTTATGGACCAGCACGTCCGCAGTGGCGGCGAGCTTCTGGACGACCTCCTGCCCCTGGGGCGTGCGGAGGTCCACGGTGATGCTCTTCTTGTTCCGGTTCTGGACGGTGAAGCCGAGGCTGTTGCCTCTGTAGAAGGGGTGGGGGCTCGAGTTGCGAGAGGCGTCCCCGGTGCCCGGGGGTTCGATTTTGATGACCTCTGCGCCCTGGTCTCCCAGGTACATACTCGTCCCCGGCCCCGCCAGGTGCTGGGCCAGGTCCAGGACTCTTATGCCTTCAAGCGCGTACATATGCCTCCTTGAGACCGTGGACCTTGAACGTTGGACCATCGGCCCCTAGTGGGTTGTCATCGCCGTAGTCACCCCACCCCGGATCGGTGGGCTCGCCCGCCCACCCTCGGATGCTCTCCGCGGCCCTCCGTCCCCACCCGTCAGGCGATCCCGCTGAGCTCCCAAGCTCCTCCCACGACTGGGTTGCCAAAAGCCACAAGCATGACCAGTGACCCACTAGTGCTCCCGGAGCAGGCGGCCGCGGCCCTCTATCGGCTCGTCCACCTTGGCCAGGCGTAGCCCCTGCCAAGTAATGGCGAGGCTTGAGCTGACGATGCCGATGTTCAGCTCCTGCTCCAGCGCGTCGATGGCGTCGACCGTTGCCCAATGCGCGCAGCCGATTTTCACCGTGTCTATCTCAGGATGCTGCGCCACCGCCTCCCGGACCAGCCGGGAAGGCACGTCGATGGGGATCTTCGCCAGCACCCGGTTCGGCCTGGAGTATCCCGCGCCCTTGGCCACCACTACTTCGGCTCCCTTCGCCTCCACCTGGGGGTCGCCGTTCGCCTCCAGCCCGATGACGCCCACCCGGTGCGCCCCCAACGCTTCCAGGCCGAGGGTCATCGCGGTCAGACTGGTGGAGACGGGTATGCCGAATCGCTGTTGCAGGGACTGAATGACGTCCTCCAGCTCCTCTCCCATGGAGCCGTTCAACGGCTCGCCCCCCAGCATGATGGCGTCCACGCCCGTCTTGGCCAGCTCTTCCGCCGCGGCGACGCTCATCCGGAAGCTCTGCTGCAGGTCTTCCTTGGTGGCCCTACCTCCACCCACGGTGGAGATGGCCAGCGTCACCCCCGGCGGAGCTATCTTGTAGAACTCATAGATGAACACCTCCGCGACCGGCGGCGGGCACGCGTATCCAACCCTGGCGCGATGGCCGTACATGATCGTCTCCTTTCGGGTGCAAATAGGAGGGGAGGACGAGGAGGACTCGTACCTCGTACCCTAGAAACCGTAGAGGGCTGCGGGATTGTCCTCGAGGATCTTCTTTTTCTGGTCTGGGGTTATGTCTTCCCGG
>CAZPYZ010000087.1:10957-11261 GCA_964590215.1 uncultured Dehalococcoidia bacterium
CTAGTCTCGTGGGCTCGGAGATGTGTATAAGAGACAGGGGTTATGTCTTCCCGGTGATTCAGGATGCTCAGAGCTTCAAGTTCGCTGGAGGTGTCGGCGTGACTATAGTCGGAGCCGATGACCAGGCTGTCCTCACCGGCCCACTTGATGATGTACGGCAGGTCCTCCTCTGTCTGGCAGGCGACGAAGAAATTGTTGCGTTTCATGGCGTCTTCAGCGGAGAACGGGCGACCGCCAATGCGCATCGCCCGGGCGGTAAGGTCGGTCAACAGGTACGGCACCCAGGAGGCGGCAGCTTCGATGA
>CAZPYZ010000088.1:0-11235 GCA_964590215.1 uncultured Dehalococcoidia bacterium
CGTGGTACACGCAGCGCAGGCCTGCCTCCTCGTTTCGTCCGAAGAACAGGGATGCGCCGCGGTGGGCGCAGTTGTTGCCCAGCAGGCCGACCCGGCCTCCGCTGTCCCGGAAGGCGATGAGGTCTTCTCCCAGGAGCCGGACTCGCTCGGGCGGGCCGTCCGTTTCCACCTCCCACGAGAAGAGCACCGGGTGCCAGTACTGGCGGAGCAGGTCGCCCATCGGTGTCCCGGGACCGACACGGGTGAGCAGCTCGTTATCGCTTTTGCTCAACATGGCGCTAATGTAGTGTCCCTGAAGAATGGCGCCAATCTGTCATTGCGAGGAGCGGAGGTGGCGGGGAACGCGCGGGGGCGACGTGGCAATCTGGGGTAGGGGTAACCTGCCGATCGAAGCGCCCAGAGCCCACATGTTGATCCGCCTCAGGCTCGTAACAAGATTTGCATGGAACTTAGGAGATACGACACTAGGGCCTGCTACCTCATTTCCTCACTTCCTTACTTCCTCACTTCCTTACTTCCTCTTTTCCTTACTTCCCGTTTCCCCTATGGCCTGAAAACGGCGAACACCTTATCGGAATTGGTGATCCACGACTCAAGATACCGCGAATAGGTGGGTTTGCGGCCGAGCTCCGCCATCGCGCCGGCGAGACAGAACCAGTTGAGCAGTTCATGGTGGCCACGGTCCTCGGCCTCCTCGAGGTCCACGTGCCGCCAGAGGTCCCAGTCACCTTCGGAGAGGGCCCTGTAGAAGAGCCGGTCCGATTCTACATCGGGGAAGAAGCCGGCGTGCTTTTGGGTGAGGAAGGAGTGGGACCAACTGGAGGACGCGATGAGCGCCACGTTCCAGGGGCTGTCGACCACGGCGCGAGCCACTGCTGCCCCTAACTGGAAGCAGCGCCAGGGCTGCGGGCCCGGCGGATCGAAATCGGCCTCCATGGCCAGCGCCTCCGAGGGGGTCTGGGCCTTGCCGCGGGCCCGTACCAGGTTGCGGCCGTAGCTGTTCACGGTGATGGGCACCACGGGATACGGGAAGCCCTGCCGGTCCCAGTCGAGGTAGAGCACGGAGTTCACGTGGGCGTGGCCCAACCCCTCGCCATGGAGAGGTTTGTAAGAGTATGCGATATCGAACCCCTCTCGGAGCAGGGCGGTCGCGAGGTATTTCCCCGCGTCGGGGTGGCCTTTGATAGGGAAGACCTTGTCCCCTGGCTCGTCCCAGGCATTGGTGACTCGATCGGATCGGGCGCCGAAGGCCGACGGAGTCAGTGAGTGTTTCCACGGTGTGGCCTCTACCGAGTGGTAGGCTAGGACACAGAACGCGGGAACGCAGTCTTCTCGGAAGTTCTCGTACTGGTCGTCGCCCCACAGCACGACGAAGTCGGGGGCGAAGGCGTCAAGCTCATGGCGGGCCTTCCGGAACTCGTCGATCATCGCCTGCCGGTGCTCCCTCACGTGGCCCTGGCCCTCGTCATCGCCCCACTGGGCCCGCATGGCCGGATCCCAGTTTGCCGGGTCGCGTAACGGATCGGGTAACGCCGGGTCATCCAGGAGGAGATTGATGCGGCCCGCCAGATTCCCCTTGAAGGAGAGGCCAGGGTAGTGGGTGATGCCGAGTCCCAGGATCTTTCCCATGAGATACCTCCCGGCTCGCCCCGGTCAAATCTGAGCCCTTCGGCTGCGCCCAGGGTAACCGGCGAAGAGTCTCGAAGGGGCGGGGGCGTTTGAGCTATAGTACGACGGGCATGAGGCAGCCAACAATCGAGGAGATGGTTGGTTGCGAGGGCTGAGGCCCTCGGTCGAGATCCAAGGACCCTCGGTTCGTGTAGAATCGTTCTGCCCTGATGCGGCGTTGGAAGCGGCATCGAGGGCCGACCCTCCCTCCAACCCACTCCCAGGGGCCAGGGGATTTTCAGCCGAACGGAGGCTAGCGATGGCAACAACAAGCACCAAGACGCTCAAGATGGCGATGGTCGGCATCGGCGTGGGCGGCGCCGAGATCCTGCCTGCGATGGAGTCCACGCCCGGTATCGAGCTCTTCGCCGGGGCCGACATCAACCCCACCACCCGTGAGCGCTTCAAGGCCCGCTACCCCAACGCCAGGGTCTACGACAGCATCGAGTCCCTCTGTGCGGACCCAGATGTAGACGCGGTATGGGTCTCGACCCCAAACCGGTTCCATGGCCCTCATGCGATCTACGCAGCCAACCACGCCAAGCACGTGGTCTCGGAGAAACCCCTGGCCCTGAGCTTGAAGGAGGCCGAGCAGATGGTGGAAGCTGCCCGGAAGAACAATGTCAAGCTAATGGCCGGCCACACGATGGCGTACAGCCTCCCGATCCGGTCGATGCGCCGGATAATCACATCGGGAAAACTCGGTCAGTTGCGTGCCCTGCACGTTTGGGCCTACACCGACTGGATGCTGCGTCCCCGTTCTGGCGAGGAGCTGGACCCCGAACAAGGTGGCGGTGTGCCCTATCGCCAGCACCCCCACCAGGTGGATACCGTACGGGTATTGGGCGGTGGCAAGATCCGCAGTGTGCGCGGCACCACCGGCCATTGGCACCCAGAACGCCCCATACCCGGCTACTACACCGCCTACCTGGAGTTCGAGGACGGCACGCCTTGCACCATCCTCCACAATGGCTACGGCTACTTCATGGGCGAAGAACTGGTCTCCTGGGGCACCGGCCAGCAGCGCTACAGCGTCGAGGAGCGGGTTGCCATCCGTCGGGCCATGGTGCAAGGCCAGCGGGATGAGGAGGGGGACAAGCAGGACCTGCGCATCGGCGGCCAGGCGGAGCAGCGCATCTTCCGGGAACGGACTGGGCCGCGCCCGTGGACGCCGGGGGACCTGGGCCTCGTCGTCGCCAGCCTCGACCGCGGCGACATCCGCCACTCCAAGTTCGGCCTCTACGTCTACGACGACACCGGGCTCCATGATATCGACCTGCAGGCCGAAAGCGGCGTCGGCGGGCGCCGCGCCGAACTGGTGGAGTTTTACGATGCGGTGGTCCTGGGCAAGCCCCTGTTCCATGATGGCGTCTGGGGCATGGCGACCCTGGAGGTGGGCCTCGCCATCATGGAGTCGGCGAAGACCCGTAAGGAGATCATGTTAACCCACCAGGTCCCGGTGCCCCCGGAATACGACGCAGACCTGAAGGTGCCTTACCTGCAGTAGCATCGGCGGAGGTGCCCCAAACCATTCAGGAGGTGCGCCTGGACGAAGACTTTGCTAGGACGTTCTACCGGGCGACTCGCTTCGGTTTGTGCCGGCGGGATGAAACACGTGAGAGGAGGACGTAGGCAATGGATAGACGTGACTTCCTGAAGACTTCGGGACTAGCGTCCCTCGGCCTGGCAGCCCTTCCGCAGGCGGCCCATCTCTTGACGCCATTTCCGGTCGCTGCCATAGGACACCGCCGACAATCCACGTTCACCTTTGTGGCAGTGAGCAAGGCCAACACCCTAGATCGGGTCCAGCATCTGGTGGCCGTCAGCGGCTCCGGGACCTTTAGCCCGTCTGGGGTCGAAGGCGGCGGTGGCCTTCTCCATTTCGATAACGCTCCTCCCCCTCCCAAACCGGTCGTCGGGGCCGGCAAATGGACGGCCAAGCGGATGGTGAACTACGCCCCCTATGGCACCGCTGGGCCCTTCGCCGCCGGCATTTTGGACCTCGAGGCGGAACTGAATCGCGAGATTCCGTCGCCGGCAGTGATCCCCTTCAAGCTGCGCATCGTTTGCAACCTGGGACCTGCCGGTATCCAAACCGGACACCATGAGGGACTGATGATCAGTGTCCCGGGCACGCCCTTTGTCAAGGGCGGTCCCGGCGGCCAGTTCATGCCCTTGGAGCCGGAGCTTGGGTTAACCGTGTTCTCGCCGGGCGCCGAGGCGGCGGCGTACGACGCGGCCTGGGAGGCGGAGTTTCGGGCCGCTCATGGTGGCCGTGCTCCCACGCCCCAGGATCGGGCGGACCGGCTCTGGTCCACTAGCTTCCCGCCCGAGCACGGGCGCGGGCCGACCGACGCGGAGTGGCTGGCTCGCTGGAACGAGCTGCAGGCTTGGTGGGCCACGTAACCGGCGGCAGCCTAGACCGGAAGTTCGGCCTAGACTGGAAGTCCGGCCAATGGGGGGGCCACCATCCCGGTTGGGGCTTGGGCCCCCTTATCTCACTCCGTTGTAATGCAATAGGCGAAGGCGTTGCCTACGGGTGACGCGTAGGCGTTGATGTAGTCAACGATGGTCGTTGGCCGGCCTTCGGTCACCGCGGCGGCGGCGATCCAGGTGCACGTCTCCCGAGAGCCGAACTGAGGTCCCTTCGCCACCGGCGGGAGGCCGGTGACTCCTCTGCGGACCACGGTAATGTCCTGGCTGAGGTCGTCTGGCGGGACCTCGTAGCCGTCGAAGTAATCAGCCATGCCCTTGGCGTCGCCCTTCTCCAGACGGTCGAGGATGGCATGGTCGAATTCCTCGTTCAGCCAGGCCCCCTTCTGGCCGGGCGTATGCCACAGTCCCCCGGAGG
Organism: uncultured Dehalococcoidia bacterium; assembly: GCA_964590215.1. Lineage (GTDB taxonomy): Bacteria > Chloroflexota > Dehalococcoidia > SHYD01 > SHYD01 > CAZPYZ01. The sequence goes on from CAZPYZ010000088.1 coordinate 4,520, forward strand.
CGACGACGCCGACCCGCAGGTTGCCGGGGTACTCGTCGATGGCCTCTCTGACGGCTCTGCCCAACTGGTAGGAGCGCATGCCCGTAACGTGAGGGGCAAAGTAGACGTTCATCATGACCGGCACGATGGGCATCGTCCAGTCGGTCAGCTCCTCGGCGGAGCGGATGATGCCGCCGGCGATGCCCCGGTCCGGTTTGGGCATATCCATGCAGAAGGCGGGATCGAACCCGCGGCGCATCACCCCGGTCAGGAGAGCCGCGCTCAGCTCCGGGTGGCCCTTGAAGCTCGCGCCTGGCGGGGCGTGGCGCCCCATGAGGGGTCCCTCGTCGCCGGCCCGAGCCGGCCGCTTGCGGAACTCGGCGCCGACGTAGATGGCAAAGGCAGGGTAGTTGTTGAAATCGAAACACTCCAACTGGTCGTCGCTGAAGACCACAAGCACGTCCGTCCTCAGTTGGGCGATCTTCTCCCGAAGCACCCGGAACCCCTCGTGGGTACGGGCCGCCTTCTTGATGTTGACTTCGTCATCTTCGATAGGCACGTCCTCCCGGATGGGCCTGGTAAGCCGTCGCTGCCGCCACAGCTCGCCGGGCATCGAGGTGGTGCCGCCGTGGGAGTGGAAAAACGTGCCTATGAGTGTTGCCATCGGTTCTCCTCGTCCCTACGCGTAATGCGTAATGTGGGATGCGTAGATGGGGTGGCGGTCACGCATCACGCATCACGTTCGAAAATGGGGTTCCATAATAGGGCATGATCTCGTTGACAAAGAGATCAACTGAGCGGGCCGCCTGGTCATGGGTGAGGTTCCCCCATTGGAACGAGCAAACGAAATAGTTTGCCCCGGTGGCGACGTACTCGTCCATGTAGGTCCGGATGGACTCGGGCCTGCCGGCGATGACGCTGAAACCGGCGCCGCCGCCATCGCCGCCGATATTGCCCGGCGGCACGCGGCGAAGGCGCTCCTCTTCGCTCCGGTCGTTCACGCCGTAACGGGAGCGATCGGCCTCCCTCTCCGGCAGTCCCTCCGGCCGCTTTGTGCTCCTCTGGTACAGCTCCTTAAGGCCCCGTCGCTCGGCCTCCAGCCGTCGCGGTGACTCCAGGTTCCAAACGTACTCCTTCCACGCGGGGCCCGCGATGGCCACCGCTTCCTCATCGGTTTCGGCCAGCACGATGTGGTTGACCAGGCCGATCTTGGGCGGCGATCCCTGCAGGGTCTTGGACCCGGCGCCGTGGTGCTCCTCCCACACCTGGCGATAGCGCGCGACGTTCGCCTCGAAACTGTCCAGGTTGCCGACGATGATGGTGTTCATCCCGTCCACCGCCGCGGACTCGACGTTCCGCATGTACCACATGGGTGGGTAGGGGACCTGAAGGGGGCGCAGGCGCATTGGCATCTCTTCGAAGCGGAAGTATCGCCCCTTGTAGGTCAGTTCCTCGTGGCTTAGTCCCGTTCGTATGATGTCCAGGCTCTCGAGATAGCGACCGTAGTTCTCCTCGACATCGACCTCGGCCTCGCTGCCCCAGAAATACGCCTCCAGCAGCCCACCGCGGCCCACACCCACCTCCAAACGCCCTCCGCTCAGATGATCGAGCATGCAGATCTCCTCGATGAGGCGGAGGGGATGGTGCAGTGGAAGGACATAGATGCATGGGGCGAGTTTGAGACGCTGGGTGCGCTGGGATGCGGCAGCCAGGAAGACGTTCTGCGATGGAGCGAGGCTGTGGACGGCTGGGGTATGGTGCTCCGCCAGGTGGTAGGCGTAGAACCCCGCGACATCGTATTGCTCCAGCAGGAGCAGCCGGTCGCCATAGATCTGGCCCAACGTTTGCCCGGGCACCGGCTCGATATGGTCGAATATTCCGAATTGCAGCGTCATGGCGGGGCCATCCTACCGCGTTGGGCCTCCCCTCCCGAAGCGTCAGACTCGCTCATCGTCATGGTGAACTGGTCAGCATCCTGAGGCTGAACCAGGCGTGGACTCGCGATTTGCGGGGGGATGCGGCGTTCCAGATCATGGACAGGAGTACGGCGACTTCAACCCCTCGTTGGGTTATGACGATGGGCTCCCGTCGTTTCCGGGCACGATCGACGAGCTGGCGCGCCTCTCGGGCAAGGTCGCTGATGGGATGTATCTCCGGAATCCGAAAAAACATGCTCATATTCGCGTCTGGATATGGCTTTGGTAATGTAACAGGGCTCTGCTTCCTCCCACAACTGGCCTTCTTGTTACCACCCCAGGGCGTATGCCTCGCGACGCGGGTCTGCCGCGGCCGTCATCACCCCTGTTTCCCGGTCAGCGAGGATCGCGCTCATCCCGCCGGCGAGCCAGGTCCATTCTGGCCACGGCTCGACCTGGTGGCCCTTCTCCGCCAGGGCGCGCAGGGTATCGGCGGGAAGCCTCGATTCGCCCCTCACCACGTTGGGCAGCGCCCCGTGAGGCCAGAAACTGTCCGGGGCGTTATGGGTGGTGACCCGGGGTTGTTCCACCGCCTGCTGCGGGCTCATGCCGAACTCGACGATGTTGAGAAAGGTCTGTACCATCGCCTGGACCTGCACGTCGCCGCCAGGAGTGCCAAAGGGAAGGACCGCGCTGGGGCCCGCTCCCCGGCCGTCGCGGACGGCGATCGCGGGGTTGGGCGTGAGGCGGGGGCGCTTGCCGGGGGCGAGCACGCTGGGGTGAATGGGGTCCAGCCACGACTGGCTGCCGCGAGTCGAGAGGACGATACCGACACCGGGGACGACCGGTGCGTTGAAGCCGTCGCTGGGTGTCGCGGAGAAGGCGTTGCCCGACCCGTCGACCACGGCGATGTAGGTGGTGTCTCCGGTCGAGACCCGTCCTGACCCAACAGGGTCCCGCCCGCCCGCCCGCCGGGTTGCGCTCACCCTCTCTGGCTGCCGCGCCCGCCCCCGATCTATCCCTTGGCGTTGTTTGCCGGCATACTGGGCCGATAGGAGCATGTCCAACGGCACGTCGACGAAGTCCGGATCCCCGATGTACCGTTCCCGGTCCTCAAAGGCCAGCTTCAGCGCCTCCAGCACCAGGTGCAGGTACTCCGGCGAGTTGTGCCCCAACGCGGGCAGGTCGTACCCGCTCAGGATGTTCAGGGTCTCCGGCAGCGCCGGCCCCTGAGACCAGGGCCCGCACCCGTAGACGGTCCAGTCCTTGTATTGGGTTGAGACGGCCGGTGCGGTCTTGACCTGGTACGAGGCGAGGTCGTCGTAAGTGAGAAGCCCGCCCTCCGCCTTCATGAAGCGAGCGATGCGTTCCGCGGTCTCACCCTTGTAGAACTCGTCCCTGGCCGCCTGGAGGCCCGCGTCACGACCGGCCCCGGATGCCCTGGCCTCCGCCGCGGCCATCCGCTCCAAGGTCCTTGCCGCGTCGGCCTGGCGGAATAGCTCCCCGACCCGAGGTGGCCTGCCGCCAGGCATGAAGACTTCGGCCCAGCTGGGCCAGCCATGGCACTCCTTGACGGCGCTGGCGGTCCGCATCGCCATAAGCTCGTACATGGGAAAGCCTTCCGCGCACAGCTCGATGGCAGCGCCCGCGACTTCTCCAAAGGAACGGATCCCCCATTTGCGTAGGGCCGTGATCCACGCGTCGGGCGCCGCCGGGATGACGGTGCGCGGGATACCGGAGGGTATGTCGCCCTTGTAGCGAGCCAGGTACTGTGCCAGGGTTGCCACCTTTGGCCAGTGCCCCACCCCGGCGATGGAGTGGACCTGTCCCGTGGCTGCTTCGTAGTAGAGGATCGGCGCGACGCCCGCGAAGCTCACGAAGTCGCTGAGCAAGAAGCCGAGGCAGATCCCCGCGCATACCCCCGCGTCCACCGCGTTCCCCCCGCTGTCCAGGATGCGCATGCCGGCCTGGCTGGCCAGGTAGTGTCCGGTGGAGATGGCGTGCTTGCGGGCCCTGATCTCAGGGCGCAGCGACCGGCGCGGTCGGTGGTGGTTGAACGATTCGAGGTACTGGGGTTCGAGGGTCATCGGCCTAGCTCCTCATCGACGATGGCTTTCAGCTCGGGCAGGTCGTTCGCAATCGTCTGCCAGACCAGGTCCAGGTCCAGCTCCAGGTAGACGTGCGCGAGGACGTTTCGGAAGTCTGCGACCTTGCGCCAGGGAAGCCAGGGGTGGCGCGCTTTGAGGGCATCCGAGAAATGGCTGGCGGCGTCTGCCAGCGTCTCCAGGTTGCGGAGCACCGCTCTTTGCCTGAGCAGGTCCTCGTAGAATGTCCGCCGATCTGGTGCGCCTGTGGGGCCCGCCAGCCACCCCAGGATGAGGTCGATGTTCTCGGCGATGGGCGCCAGGTACGCACGGTCGTCCCTCACAGCGGGACGGCCTCGCCAAGGATCCGGCTCCGGACTCGCTCACGACTATACTTCAGTCCGCCGCTCTCGATGACATCAACAGGCCGGCCGAGCAGCCCTTCCAACGCTCGCCTGAGATCTTCCCAGCGGCCGAAGAACTCGAACCCAGAGACCGCGCGGTCGAAGTCGACCAGGAGGTCGATATCGCTTTCGGGGATAGCGTCGCCTCGGGCGACTGAGCCGATGACGCGCACGTTGGAGGCCCCGTGGGCCTCCGCGATCCGGAGGATTTCGTCCCGTTGCATTCGCAGGTCTTCCATGGTGGGCGTATCAAGGGGCAGAGGCATCTCGAAGGAATGATAGACGTTTTGCTGTCAGCCGTTAGCCAGTAGCTGTTAGCACCCACCACTGCCTACCGCCTTCTACCTTCCGCTGATTGTCTACTGCCTACCGCTCCTCGCACTCCTTGAGCGCGTCAAACCTCGGCTCAAGCCCCAGCCCCGGCTCCTCGCTCAGCGTTACCCATCCCTTGTCTGGCTTCGGCGGGTCCTTGTAGATGGTTTCGCCCACCTTCCACATCAGGTAGTGGAACTCGACCCGCCAGCCGTTGGCCATCCCCGCCTGGAGGTGCATGTTGTGGTGAGGCCAGCCTCCGCCGTTGGCGATGGGGATGTTGAAGCCCTGAGCCATGGCAGCCACCTTGGCGCCCTCGGTATAGCCGCCCACGTAGCAGACGTTGGGTTGGAGGATGTCGACCGCGCCGTTGACTAATAGTTCCCGGTGCCGGAACCGGTGCCCTTCGTTCTGCCCGGCGGAGATGGGGACCGCCGTACGCTGTCGCAACTGCGCCAGCAGCCGGGCGTCGTTCTGGTACACCGGCTCCTCCAGCCAGGTGATCCCAAGGGGCTCTGCCAGCCTGCACAGCTCCAGCGCGCGGTTCAGGGAGAAGAGATAGTTGGCGTCCATCATCAGCTCGACGCCCTCGCCCACGGCATCCCGCACCGCTTTCGCCCTTGCGTAGTCCTTCCGAGGGTTCTCCCCCCGGTCAGCCGCAACGACCATCTTCAGCTTGTCATGGCCCTCGCCGGTCCACCGCTTCGCCATCGCCACCAGCTGGTCCTGCTCATACTCCAGGAGGCCGAAGGTGATGTAGGCGGGCACCGGGTTCTGAGCGCCCCCCAGCAGCCGCCATACGGGTTCCCGGTAGTGCTTTCCCTTGATATCCCAGAGGGCGATGTCGATGCCGCTCACGGCGGAGGACCAGACCCCGGTCTGAGCGCGGGGATTGAACCCCCGCATGAGCTGATTCCAGATCCGCTCTGTCTCCAGCGGGTTCTTCCCGATGAGGCTGGGCCCCAGCTCCTGGTTGATGGACTCCTTGATGGCGGCCCTCTGCCCGCCCGCCGTCAGGCCGTAGCCCGCGATCCCGACGTCCGTTTCGATGGCGACAAAGACGATAGGGCGGTGCGCAGGCTCCTTGAGCAAGGGGACATCCACCGGCACATTGTGGGTAGAGGCGGTCACGCGAGTGATGTGCATCTAACACCTCGAAGAACTGGCGGCTGAGCGCTGTCTAGCGAAGAGTTTAGAGTTCTGGGTTCCAAGCGGTTCCGTGAACTGTGAGCCGTGCACGGCCCCTGAGTGACGAGTTCGCGGTTCTGATCTCCGGGTTGGGGGGGAACCTGAACCGTGAACTTTGAACCCTGAACCCGGAATGCCCTACGGGTCGAGATCGCTCTCGCCGTGCAGCAGGCGCACCAGGCGGTGACGCATGCGCTCCGCGCTGACTCGGTACCGAAGGGCGTACTCCCAGAGGTCTCGCCGGACCTGCTCGTCGGTGGCCTCCAGCAACACTCTCGCCTGTGCGAAGGAGAGGCGGCCGTCTCGCAGGCTCTGTTGCATCGCCTGTTCCAGACCCAGGACCGCGAGCACCGCGTCGATGTCCTCGACAACAGCCCCGATGCGAGACGCGACCTGCATGGGGGTCATTCCCATCTCCGCCGTCAGCACTTCAAGCACCCGCGCGTGGTCCAGCATCGAAGGCTGTTGCGTGTGGAGGTTCTGGGAGAGGAAGATCTGCAGCCCTGCCCGAGGAGCAACGTCCTTGACGATGGCCGGGACCTGATCCATGCCGGAGCGAATGGCGGCCTGGCGCCGCCGTTCGCCGGAGATGATCCAGTAGCGGGCGCCGCCCCCTTCGGCTCCCTCGGGGGCGGGGTGGACCAGCAGGGGCTCGAGAATACCCTGCTCCCGGATGCTCTGGACCAACAGGTCCATCGCCTCGGGGTCTTCGGGAGCACGGGGCAGGTAAGGGTTGGGGCCAATGGAATTCGCGTCCAGCAGAACCGCCCGGTAGGCCGATGCCTCGGCTTCCTCGGGGGTTCGGCCGGCCATCGACTGAATCTGGTCATCGA
>CAZPYZ010000089.1:0-11230 GCA_964590215.1 uncultured Dehalococcoidia bacterium
CTGGAAGGGACCTGTGTCCCACGAGTGCTGGCGCTCGCCGGCCGGGCCCCGGCGCCGGACACATGGCGACGAGCTGGCTTACGTCTAATCGCCAATCACTCCCAGCGCTCGTAGGCGCTCCATGACCTCTTCGCCATGACCGCGATTCTGCACCTCCAAGGTGAGCTGCACCTCCGCCTGCTCCAGGCGCAGGGGCAACCCCGTCCGGTGGTGCTCCACACCCACCACATTGGCCTTGAGTTCGGCTATGTGGGTCAACAGATTCGCCAGTTGGCCCGGCCGGTCCGAAAGGGTTGCCCGCAGCACAAGATAGCGCCCCGCCACGGATAAGCCGTGCTCTACGATGCGGGCCAACAGGGCGGGGTCAAGGTTGCCGCCGCTCAGCACGCTAATCGTGCTGGCACCCCGGGGATCTATCGCTCCTGAGAGCAGTGCGGCGAGTCCAACGGCGCCCGCCGGCTCCACCAGCAGCTTGCTTCGCTCCAACAGCAAGACGAGGGCGTGGGCAATCGATTCATCGTCCACCGTAACAACGTCGTCCACGTGGGAGCGTATCAGGGCCATGGGGATGCGACCAGCGCGTCCCACCGCGATCCCGTCCGCGATAGTCGGCCCCGGCCCCTGCGTTGAAATCCGGCCGGTTCGGAAAGCCCGGACTATGGAGGGCGCAGCGGTCGACTGCACGCCCACGATCCTGGTCTCCGGCCGCAGCGCTTTCACGGCAACCGCTACCCCTGCAGTGAGGCCGCCCCCGCCCGCAGGGACGACAACAAGGCCTGCCTCGGGTAGGTCCTCCAGCAACTCAAGCCCCAGGGTCCCCTGCCCGGCGACCACCTGCTCGTCGTCGAAGGCGGGAATGAAGGCCAGGGAACGTTCCGTCGCCAGCCCCCGGGCATGCGCAAGAGCGTCGTCGAACCGGCTTCCGTGGCGGATCACCACGGCGCCGTACCCGAGCGTTGCCTCGTACTTGGCGAGGGATGCGGTCTCGGGCATCACCACCGTACACGGAATTCCCCGCAGCGCGGCGGCGAGGGCGACCCCTTGGGCATGATTGCCAGCACTGGCGGTGATGACACCGCGCGTGGCCTGACCCGGCGACAACTGCGCCAGTTTGTTTGAGGCGCCCCGGATCTTGAAGGACCCCGTTCGCTGGAGGCTCTCTGCCTTCAGGTAAACCGGGCAGCCAACGACATGCGAAAAACTGTGGGAATAAAGGAGGGGGGTCCGCCGGATCTGTCCCTGGAGTCGTTCCCGAGCGGCTCGGATCGCTTCCAGGTCAACCAAGGGTTCAGTCGCCCATCCTGAGTCCTGGGTCCCTCAAAGGGGGGACTCACCACCCAGGCTTAAGACCCCGAGCTTTTCTGGACGCGGCTCCACAGCGTCTCGTATCCCTCGCCGGAGATAGCCGCGGCGATCTCTTGCCGCTCCGCCTGCATCAGCTCTGCCAATACCGCCCGGCATTCTTCGGCCTTCTCTGGAAAACCCGCCTGCCCGCAGCGGTCTACCAAAACATCCCAGATCCCCGAGGACTGCAGGCTCGAAACGTATTTGGGCCAGGCGATAGAGACGATGTTCTTGGGGAGGGGAAACTGAGGTCGTAGGCGTTTAAGATGACGGAAGCGCTCCGAGGCGGAACCCGCCTTGTTGACGATTCGCAGCATAGGCCCAATGTCGGGACCGTGCCGGGCGTCGAATAGAAGGCGCTTATCGAAAATGGCGAAGCGAAAGAGCATAACGTCGGCGGTCTTCACCACCTCTTTGATGTCTGAGATGTCGACCGCGTATTCGTTCTCCATCATGGATCGCCCGACCTCCGCCAATCGAACTTTAGAGGACCGCCTACGGCCGGCAGTGTAGCATCACTTGACAGGCACAAGCAAGGTAACCGAAACCGCCGGTTGCCGCGGTTTGCAGCGCAACCACCCTGACGAAACCGCTCGCGCGTTTAAGTTAGCCGTAACCAAACCCGAAGCTTCAGGGTTTAAGAACTAAACGCTTGTAGACGACCGAAGCGCGGAGCGGTGGAATAATGATGGACTATCAGGTCGTGGAGCTGACCAACGATGAGGCCTGGGCCATCGATTTCTGCGTACGGCAGAGCGACCACGGCAAGCCCTGGGGCGAATGGGGCGAGCACCTGCTTCGCAAGGTCTTCGCCGCGATCGCGGAAACCGAGGGGAGGCCAGACGCTGCCTCGATTCTCTTACTGAACGCACAAGAGCTCTGGGCTATTGAGAGCCAGGTGCGCCATCTCTACCGGGAAGGCCCCCTCCCCGTGGGCCGAAACCTCCTGCGCAAGGTCCAGGCAGCCATCCTGACCCTGAGCAGTGACCAGGAACGAGAGGAGGTGGGCGAGGATGCCAGCCGAGACACCCGTGCCGGTTCGGACTCCAACCGTTAGTCCGGTCCCGGATCCCCTGCGTCGGATCCATCCCGATGAGTTGTGTCCCGCGCAGAAGGACCGTCTGGTCCGCCGCATCGAGCGCGAGCTCTAGTCCATCCAGGCTTCTGAGTCTTGGGTCTTGGGCGCGAAGATGCAGGGCCCAAGACTCAGAAGGGAGCGCAAGGAGGTCCGGATGGATGGTGATTTGGTGACTGCCGCCACCGTAGCTGTCTTGGAGGACTGGTACCTCGCCATGGAAAGCGGGGCCGCCCAGTATCGCTTCCCGGGTGGCGCCGGCTCCTACACCGACGAGGACATCGACCGTATCATCGAGGCCATCGATGAGGAGATCGACGGCGAGATAGATCGGAACAAGCCGCACTGGAACGCCAAGGGGATTTACCGGGGCTCAGGATTCATCCGTCTCGAGCGGCTGCAGCGCCGGGCCCTGGTTGAAGATGTGGCCCGGGCAGTAGCGGCAGCCAGAGCGAAGGTGGCCACGAAAGAGGCAGAGGCGGTAGCGACCTAACCGCCTCTCGACCGTTCGAAGGGGACAGTTTACCCCTCCGATCACCCGCTCACGCCTGCGGCGGGCGGTATACGGGCCCCAGCTTCTTCCGCAATTCCTCTTTCAGCGCGTCATTGGGCGGATAGTACCGTCCGGGGCGGCAGCCCTCTGCTAGAATCTGCTCCTTGACAAACTCCTCCCCTCGCTCGTGCTCCTCCGCCCATGTAACCACTTCATCCGCCATGTAGGCCGGGACCACCACCACCCCGTTGTCGTCGCCCACCAGGACGTCCCCAGGGCGGACCAGCACTCCCGCACATTGGATGTCTACGTTCTCCTGGACGGCCTCCCCGTACTCCCGCGCCGTCGGCGTCCGTCGCGCGGCGAAGACGGCGAGGTCGTACTCCTTCACCACCTCCAAGTCCCGGATCGCCCCGTCGGACACGAATCCGTCCGCCCCCTGCATCTTCAGTTGCAACAGCTTGACGTCGCCCAGGACGGTGGAGTAGGGTTTCCCGAACGCGTCTACTACCAGGACGTCCCCGGGTCCGCACAAGGCCATCGCCCGATACTCCGGCGACTCCTCTCCGATGACCACCTCTTTGTGGAGGTCCGGCCGCGGTGGCAGGCACCGCAGCGTGCGAGCCCGCGCCGCCAGGCGCCGCCCGGGGGTCATCGGGTAGACCTCTTCCATGAAGCACAGCGGCGCTCCCCGGTTCCGCACTGCCGACCACACCGTCGCGGTGCTCACTTTCTTGAACCGGTCAAGGATCGACTGCGGGACTTCGATGCCTGGCATGGGTCCTTCTCCTTCAGCAGGGCTCCGGGTCCGGTGGGGGTGGGGGCACCAACGGCTCTAGCCTCGTGATGAGCTCAGGGACGCCTATGGTCGCCGGCTCCCAGACTTTCCGGTGGTCTACGCCGTAGTAGAAGTGAGCTATGATGTTGCGCTGTGCCAGAGGAATGCGGCATTCGCTTCTTCAGACCGCATATAGGACGAGCTTATGGGTCAGGGCGTGATACCGGATGAAGGGGTTGGTAATGTTCTTCTTGCGGATCAGGTCGATCTTCCGCCCGGCGAACAGCTCCCTTAGTTCGGCCCTCATCGCATCACGAGCGGCGCTGCATTCGCGGTAGTCGCGCGACTCGAGTGGCGCGTCATCTGCCATCACCACCATCACGTCTACATCGCTGTCCGGCCGGAATTCCTCCGTCAACACAGACCCAAATAGCGCGAGATCCCTGACCTTCCACTTGCGGCAGAAGGCCCCGATCTGCACCTGGCTCACGGCCTGACTATAGCCGAGGGTCACTGATTGCGCCACGCCCCAGCGGTCGGGTAAAGTCGAATCCCAGCCATTCATAGGACACCGATGATGCAGGCAATCAGGGTGAACCAGACCGGCGGCCCCGAAGTGCTGAAGCTCGAGGAAGTCCCGACCCCAGAGCCTGGCCCGGGTCAGGCCCGGATCAAGATCGAGGCGACGGGCGTCAACTTCATTGAGATCTACCAGCGCAGCGGCTACTACAAGATGGCCCTCCCTTTCACCCCAGGTTCCGAGGGCGCTGGCACCATTGAGGTCGTGAGTCCCGACGTAACGGAGCTGCGGCCCGGCGACCGGGTCGCGTGGACGGGCATCGCCGGCTCCTACGCGACTCAAGTGGTAGGTCCGGTTGCTCAACTGGTGAAGCTGCCGGAGAAACTGAGCTTCCAGGACGGCGCAGCGGCGATGCTCCAGGGCATGACTGCCCACTACCTGACCCACTCTACGTATCCCTTGAATGCCGGACACAGCTGCCTGATCCACGCGGCAGCGGGCGGTGTTGGGCTTCTTCTTTGCCAGATGGCCAAGATGCTCGGCGCCCGGGTGATCGGGACGACATCTAGCGAGGCGAAGGCGAAGCTGGCCCGGGAGGCCGGGGCCGACGAGGTGATCCTCTACACCCAGCAGGACTTCGAGGCGGAGCTGAAGCGCCTCACCGACGGCAAAGGCGTCAACGTCGTCTATGACTCCGTCGGGAAGGACACCTTCGAGAAGAGCCTGAACTGCCTACAACCCCGGGGCTACATGGTGCTCTTTGGCGCCTCCAGCGGCCCCGCTCCCTCTTTCGACCCCCAGGCGCTAAACGCGAAGGGCTCCCTTTTTCTCACCCGCCCCAGTCTGTTTCATTACATCTCGACCAGGGAGGAGTTGACCCAACGTGCTGGCGACGTCCTCGGCTGGGTCGCCGCTGGAACACTGCGGCTCCGCATCGACAGGACCTATCCGCTCAAGGAGGCACCGTCCGCTCACCAGGCGCTGGCCAGCCGGGAGACGACCGGCAAGCTCCTGCTGATCCCGTAGACCTCGGAACTGGTCATGGGGCCTTGGAACAAGTGGCGTTTCTCACCGACGGCAGAGATGCCTGCCGTGCCCCCTGGCCTACGAGGAGTCCAACCGCTGGCGCGGGCTACTGCTGCACGCCCCTACTGGGCGTACTCGACGGCCCGGGTTTCGCGGACCACGGTGACCTTGATCTGGCCCGGGTACTCCAGGCTGTCTTCGATCCTCTTGGCCATCTCCCGAGCAAGGCGCATCGCCTCCAGGTCATCCACCTGGCTGGGCTTCACCAGGACCCGCAGCTCGCGCCCCGCCTGGACCGCATAGGATTTCTCCACCCCGGGGAAGCTGGCGGCGATCTCCTCTAGCGCTTGAAGCCGCTTGATGTAGCGGTCCATGGACTCTGCCCTGGCCCCCGGCCGGCTACCGCTGATAGCATCGGCCACCTGGACGATGGCTCCTTCCATGGTGTTCGTGAACCAGTCGTCGTGGTGTTTGGCGATGCAAATGATGACGTCTCGAGACTTCTCGTACCGTTCCACCAAGCTGGCGCCGATGAGGGCGTGGGGCCCTTCCATCTCGGTGTCCATCCCCTTGCCGATATCGTGGAGGAGGGCGCCCTTCTTGATGATCTCGATATTGGCGCCCAACTCGCCGGCGATAATCCCGGCCATCTTGGTGGACTCGATACTGTGGTGCAGCACGTTCTGCCCGTAGCTGTAACGGTACTTCAGGCGTCCCAGCAGCTTGACCAGGTCTGGATGGAGGTCCGGCACCCCGGTTTCGAAGACCGCCGCTTCCCCCGCCCTGATCATCTCTTCGTCCACCTCTGCCTTCGCGCGTCCGACGACCTCCTCTATGCGGCTTGGATGGATCCGGCCATCGGAGACCAGCTTCAACAGGGAGAGGCGGGCGATCTCCCGGCGCACCGGGTCGAAGCAGGACAGGGTTACACAATCGGGCGTATCGTCGATGATGATGTCGACCCCTGTCGCATTCTCTAGGGCCCGGATGTTTCGGCCCTCACGGCCGATGATCCTTCCCTTCATGTCGTCGCTGGGGATGGGGACGACGGACGTCGTCGTCTCGGAGACCGTTTCCTGGAGGATGCCCTGGATCGCCTGGATGACGATCTCCCGGGAACGGCGGTCGGCGTCTTCCTTGTAAGCCCGTTCCAGGATCATCAGGCGGCGGTTCGCGTCCTCACGGACCTCCTGTTCCACCGCCTTGAGAAGCAACTCACGGGCGTCCCCAGTGGTCAGTTGAGCGACACGCTCCAGCTCGCGAAGCTTCTCTTCTTGGGCTGCTTCGACCCGCTTACGGGCCTCGTCCAGCTCCTTCTCTCGGTGCTGGAGTTGGCGATCACGGCGCTCGACCTGCTCGGTCTTGCGCTCGACGTTCTCTTCTTTTTGCGCTAGCCTGCGTTCCTGGCGCTGGACTTCTTGCCGGCGGTCACGGACTTCCTCTTCCGCAAGGTTGCGGATGCGAATAGCTTCCTTGGTGGCCTGCAGTACAACATCTTTTTGTTCGGCTTCGGCTTGGGCCTTGACCTGTTCGGCTGCTAACTGAGCGGCTCGGAGCTTCTGCTGAATCGCTGTCTTGCCAAGGAAGTACCCGCCCCCACCTCCAAAGGCGATGACCACGATCGCGGCCAACGCCCAGAGTAGGATATCGGGCATTGTGGCTCACTTCCCTTCCAAAATTCTTCGTATCCACGATAGGAGACACCGCATATAGAAAACGTAACTATCGGACCTTAGCTTACGCTCGCGTGAGGGTTGCGTCAAGGACGAAGGACCCTGGCGCCCCGGTCCTGAGGTATCATGAGCCGCAATGGACCTCTCTGTCATTATCGTCAGCTTCAACACCCGAGAGCTTCTGCTCCGCTGTCTCGCGTCGGTTTTCGGTACCCTCGAGCGTGCCCTGAGCACCGGCCCCTTGTCAGTGGAGAACCGCGCCATCAGCAGGGGCTATGAGGTCATCGTTGTTGATAACGGGTCCCGCGATGGTAGTGGAGCGGCAGTGGCGCATCACTATCCCCAGGCACGCCTGACGGAGAATGAGTTCAACCTCGGCTTTGCTGCGGCCAACAATCAGGGGATGCAGGTGAGCCGCGGTCGCTATTTGCTCTTTCTCAACCCCGACACTGAGGTGCTGGAGAACTCCATCGTAGAACTGGTACGCTTCATGAACCGGCACCCGAGGGCCGGCATGGTAACCGGCGGGCTAGTGGACGCGAGGGGCCGCTTTCAGCACAGCGCGTTCAAGTTTCCCACCCTGTGGAACACCTTCCTCGATTTCTTCCCCATTTCATCGCGGGTGCTGCATTCAGGACTAAATGGCCGCTACCCTGTGGGAAGCTATACGCGGCCTTTCGAAATCGACCATCCTCTTGGGGCGTGTATGCTGGTGCGGCGAGACGTGGCCCAGCGTGTGGGCCTGCTGAGCGAGGATTATTTCATGTACTGCGAGGAGGTGGACTGGTGTATCCGCATCAAACGGGACGGCTGGCAGGTGTACTGCCAGCCGCAAGCCCAGATCGTGCACCATGGCGGCGCCAGCACGCGGCAGGTGGCTGACAGGATGTTTGTCGAACTGCACCGCAGCCGGTTGACCCTTTTTCGGAAGTATTACAATCCCTTCTTCCAGGTAGCTGCCAGGGCTATTACTGGGGTGGGGCTGGTCTGGGAATACGGTCGGTGGGTGCAGCGGTACCTCATGGGCGAGATACCCAGGAACCGTTTCGAAGGGCGGCGGCGGGCGTGCCTCCAAGTCGCCGGCCTGCTGTTGGGCCGAGGGTGACCATCTCCAGGCGCCAGCACTATGGACTCGGTTCGTGTTTCCCTGGAAGGGGCCTTTCCCGTGCCTCCGATAGGCAGTAGAGCGTTGCTGTGATCCGGCGACGGGGGACCACCGCCGCAGTCATCGCTCTCAACGAGGAGACGCACATTGAGGAGTGCCTGGATGCTCTTCGGTGGGCAGAGGAATGCCTTGTCGTGGACGGAGGCAGCGCGGACCGGACGGTGAGCAAAGCAGCAGGGACGGCCAGGGTCCTGCAGCGGCCCTTCGACACCTTCGCTCGTCAGCGCAATTTCGCCCTCGACAAGGTGAACACCGAGTGGGTCTTGTTCGTGGACGCGGATGAACGCGTGTCGCCTGCCCTCGCCGCGGAGGTCCAGGAGGTCGTCGACCGTGGGGCGCAGGCACCCCAGGCCGCGGGTGGGGGTGCGGACGTGGCTGCCAGCTCAAAGTTGCCTGCCGGGTACTGGGTGCCGCGGAAGAACCTCATGCTTGGGCGGTGGGTGCGCCACGCGGGCTGGTGGCCCGATTACCAAATGCGCCTTTTCCGCCGGGATTTCGGACGCTACGATGAGGGGCGAGACCCTCACGAACTGGTCACCCTGGGGGGTCACGCGGGCTATCTGCGGGAGCCACTGCTCCATTACAACTATGGCACCGTTGGAGAGATGTTCGCCAGGCAGGAGCTTTACGCTAGACGGGAGGCTGCAGGCCTGCTTGCGCAGGGGATCCAGCCGGTCGCGCGCCGTGTTGCGGTGCGACCCTTGCGGGAATTCTGGCGACGGTACATCACCCTTAAGGGATATCGGGAGGGTGGCTTGGGAATGTTGCTTGCGGTGTTGATGGCCTGGTACGAGTACCGGGTCCAGGTGCACCTCATGCGGGCGTATGGTTAGCCTCGGCGCCAAGATAGGCCCCTACGAGCTGATTGAGACCATGGGCTCGACGGGTCTCTCCACCTGCTACCTGGCGGAAGAGCCGGGAGCGGCGTCGAAGGTGGCCTTGAAGCTTTTTCGTGCCTACTTTACGCGGGACGAGGAGCCGGCTAGGGCCTTCCTGGCGGAGTTGGAGCGCATCCGCGCTTTGGCTCCGCACCAGAACATCCTGCCTCCCCTCGTCTGGGGGTGGACCGAGGAGGGGCAGTTGTGGCTGGCCTCGGCCTACGCGTCGGCAGCCTCGCTGGCCTCCCTGCGGCCCGACCCTGGCGATTTGGCGGCGGTGGCCCAGATCGTGGGGGACATCGCGGCCGCTTTGGAACATGCTTTGGCTGCTAATCTCACCCACAGAGACATCAAGCCGAGCAATATTTTCTGGGAAGCAGGAGCGGGTCCCGCACGACTTGGCGACTTCGGGATCGCGACCCTCGCGGAGAAGGCCCACGCCCTGCTCCGCCAGAGCCTGGGGACGCCGTCCCCGCCTTTCATGGCGCCGGAATATGCCGGCGACGGGGTCGCCAACGCGAAGAGCGAAGGATTTAGCCTCGCGGTATTGGCCTACTGGCTCCTGACAGAGGCCTACCCGTACCCCGCAGGGACACCCGAGGCGCTCTACGCGCGAGCCATGGCGGGCGCCATGGTGCCCCCCAGCAGGCTAAACCCCGCCTTGACCCCGAGTGTGGACCGTGTCCTGACCCGGGCTCTGGCGCCCTTTGCCCCCGTGCGGCCCGGAGGGCCGGGCGAGGTCGCCGCGGCCCTGCGGGAGTCCCTCGCGGCTTCCGAAACCCAAGGCGGAGCCCAAGCGAAGGAGGCCCTCAAAACCCGGGAAACAGTCACCAACCCGCGGCTCTCCAGCGATGTCTTGCCGGGTGTCCCGAGGCCGGAGGTGCTTGAAAAACTCTGGCAGCCCCCGCGTCCCCTCACCCGCCGGGAACGGATCGTCCGGGCCGGGATCGTCGCGGGGACTCTTGCCGCAGCCGCCCTCGGTTACGCCGCGGTGACCAAGCCTGCCGACATCCCGACGCCATCAACCGGGATGACTGCCGCGGTCGCACCGGGTGGTTGGACGCTGCCGCGCTACGACCTTTCGAACAGCGGCTACGTGCCTATCGCCACCGCGGCTCGCATCAAGGGACAGGTAAAGTGGCTGTTCCAGGCCACCGCCGCCTTTGGGGCGGCCCCCGCGGTCCACGAGAATACTATCTATGCTGCGACGGGGGACAACAGGGTGGTCGCATTGGATCTCGGCACGGGGTCTCTCAGATGGGAAGCCCGTACTACCGGCCCTGTAGACGCTTCCCCAGTGGTGGCGGGAGATCTGGTGTACGTGGGGCTCAGAGACTCCCGGGTCCTAGCGCTGGACCGGTGGACCGGGGACCTGCGGTGGGAGTTCAAGACCCGCAACCCCATCGTGGCGGGCGGAGTAGTGGCCGAAGGCGTGTTCTACCAGGGCTCCGGCGATGGAAACCTCTACGCTCTGGACGCGGCAACCGGCGCGCTTCTCTGGCAATTCACCACCGGAGCGTGGATTGTCACCCCGCCTGCTCTGACCCAGGACGGGGTGATCGTCGTCGGCAGAGACGGTTGGGTGTATTTCCTGGACCGAGCAACGGGCCGGGAGCGCTTCATTTTCCACATCAGCGGCTCGGTGCAGGCGGCTCCGGCCGTGGATCAAGGTCTAGTCCACTTGGGTGGCGCCAATCGGCGGCTGTTCGCCATCGATGTCGAAGAGCGCTCAACCTTCCTGGACCGTCAAATCTACTGGTTCCGGGTGTGGCTCTACCTCTGGCAGATGGCGGGTTACCCGGGACCACCGAAAGGCCTCACCTGGTCAGTCGCGCTGCCGGGACGCGACGTCTCCTCGGCGGCGGTAGCCCCAGGCCGCGTGTACTTGGGGATTGGGACCCGGCTGACTGCCATCGAGCAGCGCACGGGAAAGACGTTGTGGCAGGTCCCTGCCCGCGGCCTTGTGTCCGGCTCACCGGTGGCCACCAATGACACCGTCTACGCGGGTTCTGACGACGGAAAAGTCTACGCTGTCGACGCCTACACAGGCGACGTACGGTGGGAGTTTCAAACCCAGGGAAAGATCCGGACGAGTCCTGTCCTCACGGGAGAGCTGCTCCTCGTTGCCTCGGAGGATGGGATTCTTTACGCGTTAGAGTAGGGTCAGGACATCAGCCTAGGGCGGGCTGGAAAGCTGCCCCACCGCTTTCGGGCAGGCTCTCTTAGGCGCTTGCCGAAGCTGTATCGACAAAATGTTGTCGTTGTCGGCGCAAGCGCC
>CAZPYZ010000090.1:0-10327 GCA_964590215.1 uncultured Dehalococcoidia bacterium
GCCCGTTGACCTTGGCAACGATAGGCTTCTCCATTTCCGTCATGACTTGATGGCATCGGACGATGCTGCTGAAGGTGCGCCATTGGTCGGAGGAATTAATGGGAAGCCGGCTTGGCGCGGTGTACTCCTCGTTGGTAGCGGTGAGGACGAAGTGTTTGCCCGAGCCTGTCAGGACGGCGACGCGGACGGCATCGTCAGCCCGGAGCGACTCGAAGGCTTCGGCGACCTCTCTATGCCGGTTTCCCCTTATGCCCGAGGCGGCGCGAACAGCGACTTCTTCATGGTTCAAAAGTGTGACGGTCGCGACCTGGTGTTCTATCGATACGTCGAGCGTTCCAAAGTCCTTCATGAGAGCGTCCGCTTCTCCTCGCCGCCCTGCTTCTCGCGATAGAGGAAGCCCACCATCTCGTAGCCAACTGCGGCGTCCAGGGTGCGGTTCAGCTGGTCCGCGACACGGCGGTTGACGATGCGCTTGGTCCACGCCAGGGGATAGGCGCCCCGGCGCAGCAGCTTCTGGACGATCTCGTCCACCTTCCCGTCGAGCTGATCTGCGGGAACCGCATAGTTGATGATGCCTAGCTGGGCCAGCTCCTTCGCCGTGTGGGGCTCGGCCAGCATCAGGTACTCCTTGGCTTTCGCTGGGCTCATGTAGAGGGGCAGGAGTTGCGCGCCGCCGTCGCCGGGCACGCTGGAGAATTCGTGGCCGACGTGCTTCTCCTGGCCGTCCTCGGTGATGGTCATCACGCCGCCCATATGGTGGTCCATCAGGAGGGCATCCTCTCGGGCGACGATGATGTCGGAGGCGAAGACCATGCTGTGGCCGAACCCGACCGCGTGGCCGTTCACCTTGGCCACGATGGGCTTCTCGATCTCGCACATCGCCTGGTGCACCCGTACGAGGCTGCCGAAGTTGCGCCAGTTGTTGGAGGAATCGACGGCCAGGCGGGCGGGGTTCGTGTACTGCTCGTGGGTGGCCGTGATCGCGAAGTGCGGGCCGGCGCCGGTCAGGACGATGACGCGAACGCTGTCGTCGGCTCGCAGGGCATCGAAGACATCAGCCATCTCCCGATGGCGGCCGCCCGGCGTGCCCTTTCCCGCTTTGGCTCGGGCGGACGCTTCTTCGTGGCCGAGGATCTTGATGGTGGCCACCTGATTCTCGATGTGTAGATCCAGGGCGCCGTATTCAGGCATGGTGCTTCAACCTCGCTCGGATGGATAGGGGGGGCGCCGGAGATGCCACTCGGTGGCTTGCTCGAAGGCATGGGCCGCCCGCAGCACCGTCTGCTCATCGAACCACCTCCCCGCCACCTGAAGCCCGATGGGAGTGCCCTCCGAGCTGAAGCCTGCAGGCAGGACCAGCGCGGGCAAACCGGTCAGCGCGTAGCTGTTCAGGTAGCCCTCGCCTAGCTCCCGGTTGCGGACCTCCCGGGCGTTCACCATCGTGGTGGCGGTGAACTCCTCGTTCGCCTTCCCCACCTTGGTGGGGGACGCAGGACCCACGATGACATCGACGGCCCGGAACACCTCACGGTACCCGTCCCGCATCACTTTCCGCATCTGCTGGGCCTGAATATAGGCCGTGGCCGGTATGGCATTCCCCAGATCCAGGCGCGACCGGATTATCGGGCCAAGCTTCTCCGGCTGAATTCGCAAGCTCTCGTAATGGACGGTTGCAGCCTCAGCGTTGGCAATCGCGGTGTAGGTGGCACCGCACTGCTGAACGTACGGTAGCTGGACATCGGAGACCTTTGCGCCGAGTCCCCTTAGCACTTGAACGGCTGTGGCAATCACGCCGGCCACATCTTCGTCCACGTCTTCGTAGCGATAGCCGTGGGCGAGGCAGATCCTGACGCCCTTGAGGTCCGGCGGCCCGATCCGTTCCACGTAGTCCGGAACCGCCTGGGTCGAAGAGCTTTCGTCGCGGGGGTCATGCCCGGCGGTTGCCTGAAGCAGGATGGCGCTATCGACCACCGTGCGGGCCATCATCGAAAGGGTGTCCAGGGAGTACGAGGTCGGAAAAACTCCCCAGCGGCTGACCCTGCCATAGGTCGGCTTAAAGCCGACCACCCCGTTGGAGTTGGCCGGCCCCCGCCCGGAACCGCCGGTGTCTGTGCCAACGGAACCAAAGGCCATCCCCGCCGCGAGACCCACGGCGGACCCGGAGCTGGAGCCCGAGGGCGTGCGGTCATAGCGCCAGGGGTTGAGGGGAGGCCGAAAGGTAGGGTTGCCGCTGAAGGCGAGCTCGCTCATGTTCGCTTTCCCGACCAGGATGGCGCCGGCCTCGCGTAGCTTGGTATAGACCGTGGCGTCAATTTCTGGAATCCAGTCGAGGAACAGTGCGGACGCGCAGGTGGTTCGAACGCCCCTGGTCAAGACGTTGTCCTTCAGGGAGATCGGCACGCCGTGGAGGGGTCCCCTGTACGCGCCGGACAAGATCGCTTTTTCCGCTTCCTCGGCCTGCCGCAGGGCTGCGTCACGGGTAACGGTGATGTAGACCCGCATCTGGTCGTTATGGCGATCGATACGGTCCAGGACCGCCCGGGTGACCTCCACGGGGGAAATGGCTTTAGCGCGCAGCTGCTCGCCCAGCTCGGCGATGCTCATGAAGCAGAGAGGCTCCCCACTCACATCAGGCTCCAAGTTTCCAGGTGATGGTGGAAGGTTCGCGCTCTCCCTTGTCGATGGCCCGAATCGATTCGAAAGCGGTCATGAACTCGGAGAGCTGCCGAACCAGGGCCTCGACGCGCTCCGGGGGAAGGTCGAGCCCCACCGCCCGAGCTATGGCTTCGGCCTGCGGTTTCGAGACCTCCACGCTATTGGGCCTTTCGGCGGTCAGCCGGCATCTGGTCGGTGTCCAGCCAGAGTTCGGCGATGGCCCGGGCGTCGACGATCTCGGCGATACCCCGGTTGTAGCGGTAGTTTTTCACCCAGGGGTGCCACACTTGATAGCCGGGCAGGTCGATGGTGGGGATGACGTAGCTCTCTTCCAGCAGGACCCGCTGCATCTCCTGGGCGGCTGCCTTCCTCTTGTTCAAGTCCAGCGAGCGGTTGATGGTGTCCAGCGCGTTGTCGATACGGGGATCGTTCAGGCCGTACTTGTTGTAGATGCCCTTGGAGTGGAGGTAGTTGCGCTGGTTGTTGAGGGACATGTTGGCAACACCGTCGAAGAGGGCCTCGAAATTGCCCTCCCTGGTGAACTGGAGGACATCGGTCTGAGGGCGCCCCTCAAGCGCAAGATCGAAGAGACCGGTGACCCCGAGCTGGCTGGCAAAGGGCTCGACGATCTTGGGGGTGGCGGACTTGCTGCTGGGGAAGAGGACCTTGACTTTCAGGCCGTTGGGGTAGCCTGCTTCGGCCAGCAACCGTTTGGCCTCGGCCAGGTCCTGCTCCTTCGGCTGGCGGAATCCAGGAAGTTTTTGCCACTCCTCCTGCGGGAGAGCCCAGCCCGCCTTGTTGCTGGGCATACCGGGGAGGCTCACCACGCCTTCGCCGAAGCTGGCCACCTGCACCAGGGTCTGTCGGTCCACCGCCAGATGCATCGCCCGCCGCACGCGCCGGTCGTTGAAGGGCGGGCGGTCCAGCTTCATGATGAGGGAGTTGCCATAGTCGGTGGGAGTGGCAGCCACCTGCAGGTTGGGGATGCGGACACGCAAGTCATCCACCTGTGCTCTGTCAGTGGGGGCACGGATATCCACTTTCGCGGCCACCAGAGCCGCGGTTCGAGTTCCTGGCTCCGGAATCAGGTGGAACTCCATAGCGCCGGCATAGGGCTGGCCTTCTCGCCAGTACTCCGGGTTTCTGACCCAGGTGGCGCCCTTCTGCCGGTCATAGCTTTTCAGCTTCATGGGGCCGGTGCCCACGGCTACCTTGTCCAGGTCCTCGCCCCGGTCCGGCAGGTGCTTCGGCATGATCATCATGCCGAAGTCCGCGAGGCCGGCCAGAAGGTCGGGCAAGGGGCCTTCGGTGCTGATCTGGACGGTGTACTTGTCCAGAGCTTTAACCTCGGCCACTCCATCGAGTCGGCTCCTGAGCGGGTAGTTGTTCCTGCGGTCCAGCAGGGCGGTGTAGGTGTAAGCGACGTCCTCGGCAGTGAACTCGACGCCGTCATGCCACCGCACTCCCTTGCGGGTAGAAAAGACATAGGTCGTTTCATTCGGCTGTTCCCATCGTTCCGCGAGCCAGGGTTCGACGGGGAAGTCGATGCGGTGGTCCTCGCTGATGCCGCCTTTGTAATGAATGAGGGTCTCGAAGACCGGCCCCGGCACGTACCGTTCGGAGACTGAGCCAAACCGGTGCGGGTTCAGGCTCTGACCCATGGTCTGGCCGGCGTAGGCGAAGACGCCGCCGTAGTGGGGGGCCTCCGCGGCAGTCTCCCCTGGCCCGGAGGGAGCGGCCCCCGGTACCGGGCCGCAGGCCATCGCCCCCGCGACGAAGACAAGGGCCGTTATCCAAGGGTTGGCTCGATGAAATGTCATAGTCCGTTTACCTCCAGAGATCGGGCAGCGCTCGATAAGTACCGCGCATCACATCAGGACCCCGTCCAGGATGCACTGGTTCACCTCATTCTCGGACATCCCCAGCACTTCTTGCAGCACGTAGTCGTTGTGTTCACCCAATAAGGGCGCGGCGCGCCGGGGCCGCCCGGGCGTCCCGGAAAGCTGGAATGGCACCGCTTTTTGAAGCGACACCTGTTGGGCCCGGTCCATGCGACTTTCGCATCATTTCAATCCCGCCATCCAGGCGGCTCCGAAGGGGGGCCTTGGGCTTCTTCGGCGTTCTTCATTCGGGGTCGTATCCGCGACCCCAAGGAAGGTGTGCCCCTTGACGTTTACGTGAAGGTAGCATATCGGGTGGGGCGGAGCAAGAGAGCAATTCACACTGTTTCATAAGTGCACGTATCTTGACAACTCCCGTCGCGCTGTCATGCTGATGAGGGGCCTGCTCTGAGCGAAGCCGAAGAGAAGCATCCGGCGGGGATGACGCGGGGGAGAACAAGCTCCCGCCCCCGTGGGCCCCGGACACCGATGTGGGCCATCTCCTGGTTTTGGGGGCCCATTGGAGACCTGTGGCAACCCCACCTGAAGGGGCACTATCCTCACAGCAACAACGACGGGGCATGTGGGCCCGGGAGTCTGGTTGGACCAAGAAGGAGGACACGATGACCGACGGACTGGAGCTGGAAAACGCCTATTACATGCGGGACCCATTCCGGGACTTCCTCGCACGGGAGGGAGTGCCCGTGTACGAAGACATGATGTCGGCCGACTGCTTAACGCTTCGGTTGGAGCCGTGGCAGCGCGTGGGCGGCCTTGGGGCCTATGTCCACATTCCGGGCCGGGGCGACTTCATCACCTGCTACGTGGTGGAGATCCCTCCCGGCGGGGCGTTGAAGGCCGAGCGTCACCTCTATGACGAGACAATGTATGTGCTGAAGGGCCGGGGCGCGACGACCGTCGAGGTGCCGGACGGAAAGGCCTCCTTCGAATGGGGCCCCAACAGCCTTTTCGCGATCCCGCTCAACGCACCGCATCAAATCTTCAATGGGTCGGGCTCGGAGCCGGCACGGCTGGTCGGCCTTACCAGCATGCCCATAGCGCTCAACCTCTATCACAGCGAGGACTTCGTCTTCGATAACTCCTTCGTGTTCAGGGACCGGGTTGGTGAGGCGAGGTATTTTCGGGGCGAGGGCGAGTTCCGAGAGGTGAAGCCAGGGCGGCATCAGTGGGAGACGAATTTCGTACCCGACCTGGCGACACTGGACACCCTCCAGGCGTGGCCGGCCAGAGGGGCAGGCGGCAGGAGCATCGCCTTCGCGCTGGCGGACAGCACCCTGCATGCGCACGTCTCCGAGTTCCCTCAGGGCACGTACAAGAAGGCGCACCGCCGCCCCAGCGAGGCCGGGATTTACATCTTCTGCGTCTCAGGGCACGGCTACAGCTTGCTGTGGGAGGAGGGGGAATCGCCGGTGGATACCCTTCGAGTGGACTGGAAGCCCGGGACCCTTTTCTGCAATGGGCCCGGCGAGCACTACCACCAGCACTTTAATACCGCTACGCAACCCTCCCGCTACCTTGCCATGGGCTTCGGCAATGGCCGCTATCCGGTGTTGGAGTACAAGCGCTTACAGAGGGACGGCGCGGACACCTCGGTGAAGCTGGGCGGCCGCCAGATCGAGTACGAGGACGAGGACCTGCGCATCCTTGCCCTTTTCGAGCAGGAGCTTGCCCGCCGCGGTTTAGACTCCCGCATGAGGGAGATGGTTGGGGTGAGGTAAAGCGTTATGTTGAGCAAAGAGGAAAACGAACTCCTGACCCGGACCGGGCCCGGCACCCCCATGGGAGACCTCTTCCGGAGGTTCTGGCTGCCGGTGATGCTCGCTGAAGAGGTCCCAGCGCCCGACTGCCCGGCGGTGCGGCTCCGGATCCTGGGCGAAGATCTCCTGGGCTTCCGGGACAGCGACGGACGGGTTGGCATCATCGATCCCTACTGCGCCCACCGGGGCGCACCCCTGTTCTTCGGGCGAAACGAAGAGCGCGGGCTACGCTGCGTCTACCACGGTTGGAAGTACGACGTGGAGGGCAACTGCATCGACATCCCCAACGTCGCCGAGGGCGCATCCTATAAGAAGAAGGTCAAACTGTTCTCCTATCCCGTGGCGGAGAAGGCCGGTTTCATCTGGGCGTACATGGGCCCACACGAGAAGCAGCCCCCGCTGCCGAAGTTCGAGTGGATGGACCTGCCCCGTAGCTATTACGTCGTCTCGAAGATCGTCAGTAACTGCAATTACTTCCAGTCCTTGGAAGGCTCCATGGACCCGACCCACGGGTCCTTCCTGCACAGCACCCCGGACGCGGCCGCCAACCCCATGGGACGGCTCGGGCTCTTTGATACCGATAACTCTCACAGGGACCGGATGGCCCGCTACCTGCGGGTGGACGACACGGCCTACGGGGTGGTGGGTGTGGTGGAAAGAAACGCGCCCAACGACAGGAGGCAGGTCAGCATCAACCACTGGGTGGCGCCGACCTTCACCCCTCAGGCACGGGGCTCCGGTTCCCTGGACCTCGGCTACATGCGGGTCCGGGTGCCGATCGACGATGAGAACAGCTGCGTGTTCCGGATCCGGTATGACCCGCGTCAACCCCTCCCTGACCGCATTCGGCATGAATACAACGATGGGGACTTCCTGACGCCTGAGTTGATCCCTGGGACCTACCGGCCGGTGGCCAACAAAGAGAACGATTACTTCATCGACCGGTTCATGCAGCGGAATTTCACCTTCACCGGTATCAAATCCTTCCCCCTCCAGGACATCGCGGTCATCGAAAACCAGTGGGGACCCATCGCGGACCGCACGCGTGAGCACCTGGTGGCCTCGGACGAGATGATCATCCGAGTTCGCCGTCACTTGCTGAAAATGGCCCGGGACCTGGGCGAGGGCATCGAGCCGCCTGCTCCCCACCGGCCTGAACTCTTCGCGACTCAGCCGATCACCATGCGGCTGCCGAAGGACGCCCCTGTCGAGGAGGCCATAACTCCACACCTGGTGGCCGCAGGAGTAGGAGAGATAGGACGGTGATACGCATGAAGGTCTGGATGCTGGCAGTAAGCCTCAGCTTCAGCGCGCTGGCCTGCGCCAGCCCGGCCGCGCCCGGCCCCGCCGGCGACGGCGGGCAGGGGATGCCGAAGCCTGGGGGGACGCTGAACATGCGGGCCCAGGACGACCCGACTGACTGGGACCTCAGCTACCAGGGCAAGACCAACATCCTCTACTCGGCGCGTGCCTGGGAGACCCTGCTCACCTTCAAGGCCGGCCCTGACGTGGCCTTCGGCGACTTCGTTCTCCGCCCGCTCCTGGCCGAGCGCTGGGAGGTATCTCCCGATGCCAGGAGCTTCACCTACTACCTGCGGAAGAACGTAAAGTGGGCCAATATGCCCCCCATCAATGGCCGGGAGCTGACAGCGGCGGACGTGAAGTGGAGCTTCGACTACTGGGCACGGGAGGGTGAGTTCAAGGAGAAGAAGCTCCCCTCCGGCGAGTTCTCCTGGATGTTCGAAGGGGTGCAGGCCATCGAGACTCCCGATCCCTACACGGTGGCGATCCGGTTCAAGGACCCCTACGTGCCCTTCACTAACTACGCCGCCAACGAGCACATTCCCGTCGTCCCGCGGGAGATCTACGAGCAGGACGGCCATTTCAAGGACCGGGTGGTGGGCAGCGGCCCCTTCCAGCTAGACGTCGGAGCCTCTCAAAAGGGCACACGCTGGGTCTGGAGAAAGAACCCCGACTACTGGGACAACGGCAAGCCGTTCCTGGACGAGGTCAGGGTGCTTACCCTCAAGGAGGACGCGACAGCCTACACCGCGTTCCATGCGGGGCGGCTTGACCTGCTGGACTGGGATATCTCCCTGGTCCAGGGCAAAGAAGTGCTGCAACGGGAGCCATCGGCAGTCCCGCATCTCTACAACGAGGTGGCAGGCCTGGAGATCTATATGAATCCGCGCATGGCGCCCTACACCGACGTCCGGGTGCGCAAAGCGATCAACCTCGCCATAGACCGGGACGAGTTCGTGCGGAGCCGAACCGACGGCAAGGGATCGCCGGCGCTGGCAGGGGCTCCCATCGGGACCTTCACCCAGGATGAGGTGAAGAAGATGCTCCCCTATGACCCCGAGGAGGCGAAGCAGCTGCTGCGGGAGGCGGGCTATCCCGCCGGCGTGGACGCGCCATTCCTGCATCGAGCGGAAGGAAGTGACGACCTGCTGGTAGACGCCCAGTTGCTTCAGGCGCAGTTGAAGAAGGCCGGCATTAATCTGGTCATCAAGCCGGTGCCGCAGGTTGAGATGTCCGCGCTACGGCGGAGGCGGGAGCACTCCATGGAACTGGTGGGCCGGGGCTTCGGAGGGGACATCGACTACCAGCTCTACCGCATCTTCCATCCGAAGTCCGGGAACGCGTACGACGCCATAGACGACGCCAGGCTGGTTCAGCTGCTGGAGGCCCAGCGCAAGGAGACGGACCCGGAGAAGCGCCAACAGGTCGTACGGGACGCGGTGCGCTACATCAACCTGGACATCGCCATCGGCCGCGCGCTCTATTACGGGGCGTACTACCAGTTCTCGAAGCCGTACGTAAGGAACTTCGCGCCGCACCGGGGCCACCGGTCCAGCTACGTGACGGAGACGTGGTTGGACAAATAGCCAGACCCCTGGGAGCACAGGCATCACGTGGCCGCCGGCAACCGCGCCGAAGGGCTGCGAAGGTACGATCCCCCGTGAGCAAGGGCCTCCTCGGCCTCAGTGACGAAATTCCTCACGATAGTTGCGGCGGGGAAGACGGCCTTGATCCCGCCCGCGCTTTGGCCGGCGGTGGCAACAAGCAGTGCGCTCCCGGGTGGCGCGGATCGGGCCTCGAGCAGCCGCTGGCGCAACATATCAACCTCACGGCGAGCTTCCTCTCGTTTCTGCTGCCATTCATCGATGAAGGGAGTCCGGATAGTACGCAGGACGGTGCCGTAGCCGGCGTTACCCACCGGCACGATATCGTTCATGACATCGGCCTTGATGGCGTCCTCCGAGGCCGCAGCGATGATGAGCTCCTTGTACGCGTCGCTGATGGGGGCCTCGGCGGCAGCCAGGAATCTGGTCCCGACGTTTACCCCCGCGGCACCCAGGACGAGAGCGGCGGCGAGGCCCCGCCCATCGAAGATGCCACCTGCGGCCACCACCGGGATCGGAGCCACCGCATCAACCACCTGAGGTATCAGCGCCATACCGGCCACGGCGCCGCCGTAGCCTCCGGCTTCGCCTCCCTGGGCCACGATGATATCCACGCCCGCAGCCGATGCCTGGACCGCTTGGGCGACCGTCGTCACTTGCTGCATGACCAGGGCTCCCGCATCGTGGGCGCGCTTGACAAGGTCGCCCGGTTCCGCCAGAGCGAGGGACACGAGCTTGGGACGGGCAGCCAGGCCCAGGGCAAAGGCCTCCTCATCGAGGGCTGGAATCACGTGATTGACCGCGAAGGGCCGGTCCGTGAGTGCGGGCAACAGGGCGAGCTCTCGACGCACCTCCTCGACGGGACGCAGGAACGTGCTGATGGTCCCAAGACCCCCGGCATTGGAGACGGTTGCGGCAAGGAGGGCCGAAGTGAAGGGGCCCATGCCCGCCTGGATGACCGGGTGCTCGATGCCGAGGATGTCGCAAAGGGGAGTGTGAATCATGGTGGCCTCCTTACTCGGCTCAGCTATCGGGTATGGGCGTACGAATGCAACAAGGATCGGCTGCGGCTGAAGGCTGCCACCCACATCATCGCCAACATCGCCAT